>CAIOSS010000667.1 GCA_903860995.1 uncultured delta proteobacterium
CCGGCGCCGGGGCCCTGGACGCCGAGGGGGCGAGGGAGGTCGCGGCGCGGGCGGCGTCGGGGCTGCTGCGCGGAGACGCCGAAGCGGTGCTGCTCGACCTCGCGACCGGACCGGCGGCCGAGCCGGCGGCGCTGCTCGAGCTCGTCGGCCTGGAGCGTGACGCGGGCTCCCTCGGGGTGCGCTTCCTCCTGGCGCTCTCCGAGGAGTCGCGCGCGGCGCTGGCGGCGGGCGGCTGGCACGCCGCAGAGGGCACCGAGCTCGCGACGACTACCGCCGACGCGATGCGGGCGCTGCTCTGGGCGGGCGACCCGGTGCGCTCGGCCGTGGGCTGGGTGGTGCAGCGCGCCGGCTGGTAGGCCCCTGCGCCCCGCTCAGGGGGCGTCCCGCTCGAGGGCCTCGCGCCACAGCCCGCGGAGGCTCGCGCGCTCGATGGTCCCATCGGCGTCGGCGGTGTACAGGGCGTCGCCGTCGAGCGCGAAGGCCACCGCCTGGCGCGCGCAGACGTCGACGATGGGGACGAGGGTCCCGCGGCCGGAGGCGACCATCAACAGCGGGTCGCGCAGGCGACCGCACTCCGGCACCCACGCGAGGCTGCCGGTCGCGACCACGGCGCCGTCCTCCACGGGCGCGCCGAAGACCGCGCCGCGCAGCGCCCCGAGCGGGCCGCCGCGTCCCTCGCGGTCGAAGCGGAACACCTGCTGCCCGATGCTGGCGAGGAGCGCGTCGTCGCCGTCCCAGCGCAGCCAGTCCGAGGTGGGCCGCGGCGCCGCCGGCTCCCGGACCCGGCCCGGGGCGATGGCGGCGAACTCGTCGCCCGCGTCTTCCGAGCGCCAGAGCGCCCCGGTGTTGTCGAGCGCGTACGCCGTGCGCCCGGTCGACGCGGCGAGGCCCACTACGCCCCAGGACTCCGCGCGCCCGGGCGGCGGACCGAGCGTGCGTCGCCAGCGCGCGCCCTGGTCGTCGGAGACGAACACGTCGCCCGCCGCGAGCACCCAGCGGTCGCCGATCGCGTGAAGGGACGCGCCGCCCTCGAGGATCCTCGCCCCGCGAGGGAGCTCGACGCGGTGCAGCGCCGGGTCACCGACCCAGAGGGCGCCGCCGGGCGAGGCTGCGTCGAGGGCGCCCACGGCGACCACCGCCACGACCCCGCCGGGCAGCACCGCGAGGCTGCGGGCGCGCCCCGCCTCGGCCGGGAGTTCGGCCGTGTCCCAGGTGGCGCCGCCGTCGCGGCTCACCGAGAGCAGGTCGCGCTCCGCGAGGCGATCCCGAGCGCCGTGGTGCTCGCGCGACGAGATCGCCGCGATGACGGGACCGGCCGCCGCGAGGCGGGAGGGGCGCCCCCCGCCCAACGGCGAGCGCAGCACCACCGTCGTCGGGGCGCCCGCGCGGACGCGCCAGAGCTCGTGGCCGTCAGAGACCAGCAAGGCGCCGTCGAGCGCCACGTCGAAGGCCGTGGCGGCGCGCTCGTCGGGCAGCTCGGGCAGCGGCCGCCAGCCCGCGAGCCGGTGCTCGAAGAGCGCCCCGTGGGCGATGCCCACCGCCGCGTCGGGCCATCCCGGCACCAGCGTGGTCGGCCGGTCGCGCGCGAAATGCGGGCCCGTCGATCGCCCCACCGTCCCGAGGCCCTGCGCGGTGACCTCGAAGCCGCCGAGCGCGTCGATCCCGACGAGGCCGCCGCCCTCGCGCGGCAGCAGGGCCACGGGGCTCGCGCGGTCACCGGGCGTCGGCACCAGCGTCCAGCGGCTCTCGGTCGACGGCAACGCGTACAACTCGTAGGCGTGGCGGTCGTACGGCGATCGGGACGCCGGACCGCCCAGCAGCGCGGCGGCGTAGTAGGTGGCGCCGCTCACGGTCACGGCAAGCGCCTCGGGCAGCGGCGGAATACGTTGCCAGGTATGGCAGCCGTCCCGCGAGCGGACCATCGAGCCCGCGCTCGACCACACGATCGCCTCGGCGCCCACCTGCGCGGAGAGCAGGTGGCCCGGCGGTGCGTCCCGCGCCACCAGCGGTGGGAGCGCCACGCGCGAGCACCCGGCGGCGCCCGCGTCGCCGAGGTAGGCCACCGGATCGAAGACCTCCCCGGACAGCGCCCACCAGCGGGCGCCGACGCCATGCACGCCGTGCGGCGCCAGGTCGGGGTCGAGCGCGCAGCCCGGCGTCACGGCGCCCTCCGCGCTCACCTGCAACACCTCGCTGCCCGCGAGGATCACGCTGCGGCCCTCTCCGAGCGCCGCGACGTCGTCGATGCGGGCGGACCTGTGCCGCGGGGCAACGCGCGTCCACCCGGCGCGGACCTCGACGGCCGCGGCCGTCGCAGCGTGGGGAGGGACGGCCGCCGCGGGGGCTCTGGGGCGTCCGGCGCCCGAACATCCGGCGAGCAGCGCGACGGTGAGTGCCGAGGGCCTCACGGGCGCCGGGCCTCGCGGGTGCAGCGCGCGACGTAGCGCTCCCGCCAGGGGTCTAGCCATGAGCCGCGGGCGCGGTCGCCCTGCGCCGGCCGCACCGCCGCGAGGCCGCGCAGCGCGGGGGGACAGGCGCGCGGCAGCGCGAGGACGACCGCGGCGAGCGCCGAGGGGGACGTCACCCCGCCGTCGGTGTTGATGAAGCTCTCGCCCGCGCTGACCACGCGGCGCACCACCACCCGCGCCACCGAGGCGCGCTCCAGCGGGGCGCCGAGCAGCACGGTGCGCGCCGCCGTCGGGTCGGTGGCCGTCGCGAGGGTCTCCGCGCAGCCCTCGTCGCAGGGGCGCGCCTCGTCGAGGGCGGCCCGCCAGCGATCGATCTCCCGGGGGGACACGGCGTCGATGCCCCACGGTCGCAGCCGGGAGCGCAGCAGGTCGAGCGCCTCGATGGCCTCGGCGCGGGACCGGGGGTCGTCGGGCGTGGTGAGCCCCACGGCCCGCACCGCGACGGCGAGGGTGAAGGGGTTCGCCGACGGGGACGCGAGGGCGTCGAGGGCGTCGCGCGGGAGCGTCGGGTCGCCGAGCGCGTGGCGCAGGGGCCAGAGGCGGACCGCGTCGGTGCCCAGCGCCCGGACGAAGGCCAGCACCGTGGCCCGCCGCGCTGGGACGGTATCGGGCCACATCGGGGACTGGCGCTCCATCGCGGTGACCAGCGCCCGCCGCGTGGGGACGTCGGCGCGGCGGCGGAGGTGCTCGGTCCATCGGGCGAGCTGCGCGGCGACCCTCGGGTCGACCGGGCCCGACGCCGCGAGGAGCACCGCGGCGATGGGCGCCCAGCGATCGTCGATCGTCGCGGCGTCGTCGGCGCGAGGGTCGAGCAGGGCCGACTGGAGCCACCGTCGGCCCGCGGGGTGTTCGACCGCCAGGCGGATGCACGCGGGCTCGTTGTCCCGTGGGCCCTGCGCGGTAAACGTCGAGATGGCCCGCGCGAGCAGGGCGCGACGCTCGGTCGGCGGCAGCAGCAGCGCCGTGTGACAGAGGCCGTCGCGGTGCAGCAGGGTCGGGGCGTCCCGCAGCAGGGAGGCCAGCAGCGGCTCGGAGGCGCGCCCCGGCCAGTACAGGGCGAGCGCGCGCTGGGCGCGGTCGCGCAGGGGTTCGGGCGCGTTGGCGCGGAGATCGACGCGCTCGTGCCACCGCGCCCACGGGCCGGAGAGGGCCAGCGCGAGCTCGGGGGACTCCTCCAGGAGCGGGCGCAGGGCGACGCCCGCCGTCGCCTGCATGAGCTCGCCCGCCTCGTCGCGCAGCGCCTCGTGGCGGCGCCAGGTGTCGACGAGCAGCGGCGCGACGGACTCAGCCAGGGCGCGCATCGCGGGGGCGTCCTCGTGGAAGTCGCTGCGGTCGAGGGTCTCGGCGTACGTGGAGCGCGCCTCGGCGAGCGCCTGGCGGGCGGCGGGGAGGTCGCGCGGGGGGGCCTCGGGCGCCTCGGGGGCGACCGCCAGCACCTGCGCGAGGATCGTCGCCATGAGGCCGGGCACCCGACAAGTTTACGCGCGGTGCCGCCCCGCGGTAACGAACACCCACCATGAGCGTGATCGTGCAGAAGTACGGGGGCTCCTCGGTGGCCGACCTCACCCGCATCGGGCGCGTGGCCGACCGGGTCGTCGCCGCCCGCCGCGACGGCCACGAGGTGGTGGTGGTGGTGAGCGCGATGGGCAAGACCACCGACCAGCTCCTCGCCATGGCCCGCGAGGTGAGCGACGCGCCGCCGCGCCGGGAGCTCGACATGCTCCTCTCGGTGGGCGAGCGCATCACCATGGCGCTGCTCGCCATCGCGCTCCAGCAGCGCGGCGCGGACGCCATCTCCTTCACCGGCTCGCAGAGCGGCATCCTCACCAACGACCGCCACTTCGACGCGCGCATCATCGAGGTGCGCCCGTACCGCATCGAGGACGAGCTCGCGCGCGGCCGGGTGGTCATCGTGGCGGGCTACCAGGGCATGTCGTACCGGCGCGAGATCACCACCCTCGGGCGCGGCGGCAGCGACACCACCGCGGTGGCCCTCGCGGCGGCCCTGCGCGCCGACCGCTGCGAGATCTACTCGGACGTCGACGGGGTCTACACCGCCGACCCGCGGGTGGTGCCCGGGGCGCGGCACCTCCCGGCGCTGGGCTACGTGGAGCTGCAGGAGATGGCGGAGTCCGGGGCGAAGGTGCTCAACGCCGAGGCCGTCGCGTTCGCGAAGCGCGAGCGCATCCAGATCCACGCGCGGCGCACCGACGACGCGCACGGCGCCGCGGGGGCGCGGGAGACGGTGGTTCGGGCGGAGGTCGCGCCGTCGCCCCGGCGGGTGCGGGCGGTGGTGGGCGACTCCGACGTGGCGTGGGTGCGCGGCGCGGCGGACCACCCGGCCGGCTTCGACGGCCTGCTCGC
>CAIOSS010000668.1 GCA_903860995.1 uncultured delta proteobacterium
ACGACCTGCGCATGGTGCTCCAGCGCGAGCTCGAGCCCGTCGCGGCGACCCCGAGCGCCGTGCTCGACGCCATCAACCGCGCGCAGGCGGAGATCAACCGCACCAACGAGCTCACCTCGCAGGGCGCCAGCGACGCCAGCGACGAGCGCACCGACATCCTCGAGAGCGACGAGGACGCGCAGATCATCCGCTGGGTGAACTCTCTCTTCGTCGAGGCCGTGAAGGAGCGCGCCAGCGACATCCACATCCAGCCCGACGCGGGCCAGGTGGCGGTGCGGTACCGCATCGACGGGCGCCTCTACCAGATGCGCACCGCGCCGAAGAGCGTGCTGCCCTCCATCGTGGCGCGCGTGAAGATCATGTCGGGCCTCAACATCGCCGAGAAGCGGCTGCCGCAGGACGGGCGCATCGGCTTCAAGATCGGCGCCAAGGAGATCGACATCCGGGTGAGCACCATCCCCATCGGGCAGGGGGTGGGCGAGCGCATCGTGATGCGCATCCTGAACAAGGCCTCGGTGATGCTCGAGCTCACCGACCTGGGCTTCGCGCCCGACCGCCTGGAGCGCATGCACCAGCTCATCGACCTGCCCGAGGGGATCATCCTCGTGACGGGTCCGACGGGCTCGGGCAAGACCACGACGCTCTACGCGTGCCTCAACAAGATCAACACCCCCGACGTGAACATCCTCACGGCGGAGGACCCGATCGAGTACGACATCACCGGCCTCTCGCAGATGCAGGTGAACCCCCGCATCGGGCTCACCTTCGCCTCGTGCCTCCGCGCCTTCCTCCGGCAGGACCCGGACGTGGTGATGGTCGGCGAGATCCGCGACAAGGAGACCGCCGAGATTGCCGTGCACGCCTCGCTGACGGGCCACCTGGTGCTCTCGACGCTGCACACCAACGACGCCGCGACGGCGGTCACGCGCCTCGGCGAGATGGGCGTCGAGACCTTCCACCTCACCAGCTCGCTCAAGGCCATCCTGGCGCAGCGCCTCGTGCGCGTGCTCTGCCCCCTCTGCAAGGAGGCGTACACCCCGCGGGAGGTCGACCTGGCCCGCATCGGCATCGACGCCGAGCGCCTCTCGGCCAAGCTCGCGCGCCCGGAGTCGCGCTACGGTCGCAGCGCCTTCGGGGGCTCGCCCGCGGCCAAGGTGGCGGCCCGCATCGCCGCCGGGGCGCCGGTCACCCTCTACCGCGCGAAGGGCTGCGCGGCCTGCCAGAACACGGGCTTCCAGGGCCGGACGGGCATCTACGAGCTGCTGCTCATCACCGACGCGGTGCGCGCGCTGGTGTTGAAGGACGCCGACGCGCCAACCATCCGCCGGGCGGCGATCAACGAGGGCATGGACTCCCTGCGCGACGACGGCGTGCGCAAGGTGTTCGAGGGCCACACGACCATCGAGGAGGTGCTCGCGGCCGCCCAGGACGACGTGTAGGGCGGCGATGGGACACTTTGCATACACGGGCGTCGACGCGAAGGGGAAGACGGTGCGGGGCACCGTCGACGCCGACGACGTGAAGGGCGTGCGGCAGTCCCTCCGGCGGCAGGGGGTCTTCCTCGACGAGGCGACGCCCCTCGCGCAGGGCGCCACGGACGCGCGGGCCCGGGCGGTCGCGAGCGCGGCGGCGGGCGGCGGCCTCGCGGTGAGCGCGCCGGGGCTGCTCAAGATCCTCAACG
>CAIOSS010000669.1 GCA_903860995.1 uncultured delta proteobacterium
CGGGGCGAGGTGCGCGCGGCGGAGGCCACGGCGGCGGAGGCCACGGCGAGGGAGGTGCGGCAGGGGCGCGAGGCGCTGGCGCCGCTCTCGGTGGGCCTGGAGGGGCAGCAGGTGGCCGTCGGGCCGCAGGAGACGGCGAGCACGCTGGGCATGTCGCTGCGCTGGGAGCTGCCCCTCGCGCGGCGGGCGCAGGGCGAGCGCGCGGTGTCGGCGGCGGAGTCCCAGGCGGCGCGGTTCGACGCGCGGGCGCTGCAGCGGGTGGTGTCCCGCGAGGTGGAGGCCTCGGCGGCGCGGCTGGAGAGCGCGCTCGCGGAGCTCGAGGTGCTTGAGCAGCGGGCGCTGCCGGCCGCGACCCACCTGGAGCAGCAGGCGACGGTGACCTGGACGGCGGGGAGCCTGGAGTGGTTCCGGGTGCAGGAGGCGCGGCGCGAGCGGCTCGAGCTGGCCGCGCGGGCGCTAGAGGTGCTTCGCGAGGCGTGGCTGGCGCGCATCGACCTCGACCGGGCGACGGGGGCGGAGCCGTGAACACCCTGATGCGCGCCGGCGCGTCGGCGCTGCTCGCGGCGGCGCTGGTGGGCGTCGCGGTGATGCTCTTCGGCGCGGGGCAGTAGCGGGGGCTCTCCGCCCCCCCCCCAGGCGGTCGCTCAGGCCTCGTCGGTGTCCGTCTTGGCGGGCGCAGCGCGATCGCGCGCAGCAGCGCCGGCAGCAGGAAGATGCCCAGCAGGGTGCTCGACACCAGGCCGCCGATGACCACGGTCGCGAGCGGGCGCTGCACCTCGCTGCCCGCCGAGGTCGAGATGGCCATCGGGGCGAAGCCCAGGGCGGCCACCGCGGCGGTGAGCAGCAGCGGTTGCAGGACCGTCACCGCGCCGTCGATCAGGGCGCGGTCGGGGGGGGCGCCCTCGTCGGCCCGGCGGCGGATCTCGCTCGCCATCACCACGCCGTTGAGCACGGCGATGCCGCAGAGGGCGATGAACCCGATGGCCGCCGGGAGGCTGAAGGACATCCCGCGCAGGCTCAGCGCCACGATGCCGCCGATGAGCGCGAAGGGCACCCCCGAGAACACCGCGAGCGAGTACCGGATGTTGCCGAACATCAGGTACAGCATCCCCAGGATGAGCCCGAGGCTCACCGGCACCACCACCGCGAGGCGGTCGCGGGCGCGGGCGAAGTTCTCGAACTGACCGCTCCACTCGACGCGGTAGCCCGGCGGCAGGGTCACCTCGCGCTCGACCCGCGCGCGGGCGTCGGCGACGAAGCCCACCAGGTCGCGGCCGCGGATGTTCACCTCGACGCGCAGCCGGCGCGCCATGCCCTCGCGGCTGATCTGCGCGGGGCCGTCCTCCTCGGTCACGTCGGCGACCTGCCCGAGCGGCACCAGGCCGCCCTCGGAGTCGCCCACCGGGAGCCCCTCGATGCTCTCCGCGCCGCGCCCGATGGGCGGCAGCAGCACCCGCAGGTCGAAGCGCCGGTGGCCGTCGAACATCACCCCCACGCGCCGCCCCTGCCGGGTGGCCTCGACCGCGGCCAGCACGTCGTCGGCCGCGATGCCGTGCCGCGCCAGGCGCTGCCGGTCGACCCGCACCTGCATCATCGGCAGGCCCAGCGCCCGCTCGACGCGCACGTCGCCCGCGCCGGGCGTCCCCCGCATCAGCCGCCCGACGCGGTCGCCGAGGTCCGTGAGCACGTTGAGGTCCTCGCCGAAGAGGTGGATCGCCACGTCGGCGCGCGAGCCCGAGATGAGCGTGGCGACCTCCGCGCGGCCCGTCATGGCCAGCGAGGTCACCACCTCGGGGAAGCGCGCGAGCACCCGCTCGGTCGCGAGGTCGAGGCGCCGCGCCTCGGTGAACCCGATCGAGGGGATGCGGCGGATGGCCACCACGATGTCGCCCTCGTCGATGCGCGGGACGAAGTCCGCCCCGAGCCCGCCGGCCACCGGCACCGTCAGCGCCAGGCCCGCCAGCGCCGCGATGAAGAGCGCCCGGCGCTGCTTCACCGCCCACGCCACGCCGCGCGCGTACGGCGCCTCCAGGTGGTGCAGCAGCCCGTGGCTGCCGGGCTTCTTCGGCGGCCGCAGGAAGGTCACCGCCCCGGCCGGGAAGACCACCAGCGCGAACACGATCGACCCGCCGAGCGCGAGCGCCATCGTCGTGGCCATCGGGCGGAACATCTTCCCCTCGGTGCCCTCCAGCGAGAGCAGCGGGAGGTACACCAGCAGGATGATGAGCACCGAGAACACCACCGGCCGCGCCACCTGGCGCACCGAGGCCGCGACGGCCTCGCGGTAGTTCTGCTGGTTGATGTCGTGCAGGGCGAGGCGCGCGAGCGCGGCCTCCAGCATCACGATGGGCCCGTCGACCAGGAAGCCGAAGTCGATCGCGCCGAGGGACATCAGGTTGCCCGTCACCCCGAGCTGCCGCATCCCGAACACCGCCAGGATCATCGCGAAGGGGATGCCCAGCGTGACCAGCAGGCTGCCGCGCATCGAGCCCAGCAGCACCAGCAGCACCAGGGACACCAGCAGCGCGCCCTCGAGCAGGTTGTGGCCCACGGTGGTGAGCGTGCGGTCGATGAACTGCGCCCGGTCGTACACCTCGTCGATGTGCACCCCCGCCGGGAGCGTGCGCCGCAGCGCCTCGATGCGGTCGTGCACGCTGCGCACCACGGTGCGGGAGTTCTGCCCGAGGAGCATCATCACGATGCCGCTGACCACCTCCCCGCGGCCGTCTTGCGTGACCACGCCCTGCGGGAGCGAGGCCCCGATGCGCGCCTCGCCCAGGTGCCGGATCTGCACCGGCGTGCCGTCGGCGTCCGTGGCCACCACCACCGACGCGAGGTCCGTGAGGTCGCGCAGCTGGGCCTCGCCGCGGATGGTGAACTGCTCCGCGCCGCGCTCCCTCCAGCGCCCGCGCCCATGGCCGCGAGGCGCTGCATGGCGCCGGTGGCCTCGGCCTCGAAGCGCGCCACGTCGGCGCGGGCGTCTTCCACCGCGCGGGCCGTGGTGAGCCGCTGGCGATAGAGCTCGGTCTCCCGGGCGAGCCGGGCCCGCGCCGCGGTGGCCTGGGCCTGCGCCGACACCCGCGCGGCCAGCACGTCGCCGAGGCTCACGCTCTCGATCTCGACGAGGGCGGTGCCCACCTCCACGGCGTCGCCGACCCCGGCCATCACCCGGGTCACCCGGCCGCGGATGCGGGCGCCGACGTCGGCCACGTGGTCGGGGTCGAAGTCCACCGAGCCCGCGAGGTCGAGCGCGGGCGCGAGCGCGCGGGGCGTCACGGCCGCCGTCACCAGCCCGAAGCGCCGCACGAACTCCTCGGACACCTGCACCCTCGCGCCCCCCTCCGGCCGCCCGCAGCGGGGCGCGCGAACCGTGGACGGACGTCATGTCGACGGCATCCGTTCGCAGGGCCCATGCCGCGCGTGAAACCCTGTATTTTTCGAGGATATGCCGGGCGGCGGGCGGGCGCTGGGGTGCGGCGCGCGGCCCTCCCCCCCGGGGCGGGGTGGTCCCCGCGACGTTCAGCCCGCGAGGCGGTTCTGGAAGAACTGGTTCACCCTGGGGTCGTTGTAGCGGGCGTAGTCGATGACGAAGGGCACCACCTCGCTCACCCCGTGGTGGTGGCGGATGGTGAGGGCCATCGGGGTGACCTCGCGGTAGTTGCTGGTCGGCGGCAGGTCGTCGTTGGTCTTGCCGCCCGCCGAGAACAGGCTCAAGAGCATGGCGTCGCTGTCGTCGTAGATCTTCTTGAAGCCCTCGATGACGCGCTCGTGCCCGCGCACCATCGTGCGCAGCCCGAGGCTGTTCATGAAGTGCTTGAACTGCTTGCGACCGAAGGGGAAGCGGGCGTTGGCGTTCTGCAGCTCAGCGGGCACCACGTCCGAGGTGCTCGGGTCGCTCCAGAGCATCTGGAAGCGCAGGTCGCTGTCGTTGAGCGACGAGAGGTCGACGTACTTCTCCTTGAAGGCGTCGTCCCGGGGGATGCCCGCGTGCACGAAGATGGTGCGATCGAAGAGCAGCATGTTGGGCAGCGCCTCGAAGAGCTTCATGTACGCGCCGAACACCTCCTGCGTGGCGATGCCCTGGAGCGAGGTCATGGCCTCCGCGGGGCGCACCGGCGCGAGCACGCGGCCGTTGAGCTCGACGTAGTACTCGTGGTTGCCGCGCAGCAGGTACACGTCCCCCGGCGCGACGAGGAAGATCGACATCGCCGCCCGCAGGATGCCGTTGTAGCTGAAGCGCCCGCGGTCGATGTAGTCGCCGAGCAGCACGAGCTTCATGGCGGGGGTGTTGGCCGGGTCGCGGTGGTGGGCCTCGACCTTGGCGAAGAAGTCCGACTGCATCAGCGCGGCCTTGAGGCACGAGTAGCACCCGTGCAGGTCGCCGATGACGAGCAGCTCGTACTCCGTGCCGGGCTTCGGGGGCAGCACGTGCACGTGGCCGTCGAGGAAGGGCTCCTGGCCCGCGAAGGCCCCGACGTCCTTCACGCCCGCGAGGCGCCCGCTGCCCGCGGCGCGCATCGCGTCGAGGCGCTCGTGCACGGCGCGGATGAGCTTGAGGTCGTCGACGGCCTGCGTGGCGAAGGCCGAGGGGTCGCGGTCCCAGTCGCGCTCGAAGGACTGCAGGAAGGGGTGGTCGTCCTGCTTGGGGACGCGCACCTCCGCGGCCTCGATGAAGGTCACGCCGTCGGTGAGGGGCTCGACGTCGAGGTCGGGGAGTTCTTCCGGCGCGTCGAGCAGGGCGGCGAGCTCGCGGCGAAACTCCGCCTCCGCGGGGTGCACCACGCCGTCGGCCTCGATCATCGCGTCGGCCACGGTCATGAGCTGGCGCCGCCCGGGCGGGTCGAAGCGCTGGAAGAGCTCGAAGCACCGGAGCTTGAGCTTCGCGGTGACAAACTGGTCGGAGTTCTCCCCCTCGGCGACGGACTCGGTGAAGTACGCCCCCACCTCCGCGGCCACGCTGTCGGCCACCTCGTGGAAGTGCGCCGTCCACTTCTCCACGACGGTGTCGCGCAGGCCGGCGTCGTGGGCGAGGGCGGCGTTGGCGCGGCGCACCACCAGTTGCGCGACGTGGTCTCGCACGTACTCGCGCTCGCTCTCGTCGAAGTCCCCGTCGAGGTGACCGATCGCGGTCAGGTACCAGATGATCGCCTGCATCTGCTGCTCGGCGGCGCGCGGGTCATCACTGAAGGTGAGCATCTCGCCGGACGCTAGAACGCTGCGGAGTTCGGTGTAAACCGCCGCCGCCCCGCGGACGGGCGGGCGCCCAAATGGCCGAAGCCCCCGCCGACACTCCCCGCGAAGGGAGTGAAGGACAGGGGCTCCGTAGAACCGCTGGTGCTCTCAAACCGCGATCAGATGTTGGCGCTCCAGGAGTCCTCGTGGATCACGCCGCCGGGGGTCCACTCCCAGGAGATCGTGTGGAACACGAAGGTGATCTCCTCGAGGGCGGGGTCGGTCGCGGTCGCGGGGACGATGGTGTCGGGCACAATCTGCTTCTGAGAAGCGATGCGGCCCTGCTTGATCTCGACCGTGTAGAACTGCTCGGTCGTGCCGTCGCCGTTGGGGTTCGGGCGGAAGAACTTGAACTTCGCCTCGATGACCTGGTTGTTGACGAGCGCCTTGCAGAGCAGCGGCGAGGACTTGTCGATGCGCTTGCGGATGAGCAGCGGCTCGTACTGACGGCGACCGGTCGCCATGCCCGAGCCCGCCTCGCGGGCGGTCTTCACGGCCTGCTCGTAGTAGACGCACTCGATCGAGCCCTCACGGCCGAGGCTCGTCTGGGTGCTGTCGCCCTTGATTTCAACGCCGCTCGCCTTGAGGTAGCAATGTACGGTTTCGGCCATGGTGGTCTCTCGTGCAGGCGTTCTTGGAAGGGGTTTTGATCCGAGCGGCCGGTGCCTGATACCGCGCCGCCCGGCGACGAACCCTTGAGCACCCATCGTGCCAGCGACGCGCCGCCCAGCGAACGCCGCGCGCTTCCGCTACGCCCGCCGTGCATCAGGCACCGGCGCCGCTTCGACGGAGCCCGTGCCGCGGTTGGACGCGACGCACACCGTCGGTGCGATCGGGGCCGGGGTGGTCGGCGCGAGCGGGGAGATATCGCCGGGCGGAGCAGCGTTTGGACTCGCGGCGACACCCGTTGGACGATCGTCCCACGGGCCGCATGAACCCCTCTCGAATACCTGCCAAGGTATTCTGTCGGGCCTCCCGGCGGCGCGAAGACCCTTCCCCCGCCCGTACACTCTCCGGTAAGATCGACCGCATGGCACGAGTGAAGCAGTCGAAGTCCCCCGCCCCGAAGAAGAAGCCCGCGGTCCCGGTCGCAGCCAAGGTGAAGCCCGTCCAGAAGCCCCGCTCGCAGCGCCTGCGCGACAAGGGCCGCGCCGCCATCTCGCTCATCCGCAAGCGCCGCGCGACCCTGGCCGACGACTTCCTCGACGTGGGTGAGGCGCTGCGCACGCTCAAGGGCGAGGGGATGTTCGAGGCGCTCGGGCGCGCCGACTTCGACGACGTGTGCGGGCGCGACCTCGACCTCGCGGAGTCCACCGCCGACGCCATGATCGCCCTCTCCGAGCGCATCGAGCGCGAGCTGGAGAAGGAGCTCGGCCGCGATCGATCGAGCGCGCTGCTCGCCCTCGTCGACGCCGTGCCCGAAGACGACCGCCCGATGAACCTCCTCGACGCCACGCTCCAGCTCCCCACCGGCGGCAAGCTGGTGGTGCGCGGCGCGACGGCCTCCGAGGTGCGCGAGGCCGCCCGCAGCTTCCGCCTCGTGCGCGGCGCCAAGCAGGGCAAGCGCTCCCGGGGCTTCACCACCACCCCCGAGGAGAAGCGACGCTTCACCGCCGTCGAGAAGCGCTGGCGGGCCCGCCGCGACCTCGCGGGCCTCGTGCACACCCGCCTCGTGGCCTCGCGCCGCGCGCACGGCGCCGAGGTCGACGTCCGCCTCCCGCTCGAGATCTGGGAGCGCATCGAGCTCCCCAACGCCCCGAAGCCCCCGCGCTGACCAGCGCTACGCCACCCGCTCGGCCCCGCCCGCCCCGTCGTTGGCGGGCGGCATCACCAGCACCCAGCCCTGCGCCACGCAGTACCGCTCGGCCCCGAGCACCGCGGCCTCCGTCGCCCGCTCGCTGCGCCGCGCCGCGCGGTACACCACCCGCCCGCTGCCGATCGCCCGCAGCGCCACGGTGACCGTCGCCCCGCGCCGCCAGACCTCCAACCGCACCGCCCGCACGCTGTTCATGTCCGCAGCACACACCCGCGCGGATCGCGAGTCCAGCCGGGGTGTGACATAGCCTGTCCGGGCAATTATCGGGGGGCGGGGAAGGCCGAGCGGAAGTCTGCGATGCACGAGAGCTCGTCGTGCGCGTGCTGGAATCCGGTGGCCTTCTGGAAGGCGGCGCCGTCGATCACCACGGGGTACTTGATGTGCGCGATGGCGCCCTGCGGGAGCGACGGGAGCCCGAAGCGCCCGGTCATCGCGAGGAAGGCCAGCTCGGGCATCGGCACCCGCTGGCGCCCGGTCTCGCGGACGATGACGGACAGCGGGAGCGGCGCCGCCCCGGCGACGTTGAACACCCCCCGCAGCTGGTGCTTGAGCGACAGCACGATGGCCGACGCGATGTCCTCCTCGTGCATGAACTGGTAGAGCGGGTCGTACCCGAGGATGGCCGGCACGTAGCGGTTGCGGAGGAAGTTCGCGAGGGTTCCGGTGCCGGTGGGGCCGAGCACGTAGACCATGCGCAGCACGGCGGTGGTGAGCTGCGGCAGGCGCCAGAGCGAGGTGCACGCGTAGAGGTCGGCGGCCACGAGGTCGGCCAGCTCGGGGAAGGTGGTCACCGCCATCGGGGGGTCGTCCTCGTGGTGGTAGAGCGCGTGGTCGGCGCCGGCGCCGTAGTAGGTGTGGCGCCCGACGAAGATGGCCTGCTCGGCGCCGTACTGCGCGGCGTATTCGAACACCGCGCGGGTGCCGCCGAGGTTGATGCGGTAGCGCTCCTCGCTGCGGAAGCGCAGGTGCGTGACCGTGGCCATGTGGATGACCACCTCGGGGCGCGCCTTGCGGAAGACGTCCTCGGCGGCGCGCTTGCGGATGTCGACGGCGTGCATCTCGACGCCGGGGGGCGCGTTCTCCCACGGGCGGCGGTCGACCCCGATGACCTGGTGCCCTTCGGCGAGGAGGTGCCGCGCCACGATCTGCGCGACCGGCGACGACACCCCCGTGAGCAGGACCTTCATCCCTGGCCTCCCTCGCGCGCGAGCAGCCCGTCGGCCATGAGCGCCGCCACGCGTGACTTCACCGACTCGACGCCCTCCTGCACGGCCTCGTCCTCCTCGGTGCCGGTGCCCTCGAAGAACATCGGCTCGCCGAAGCGCAGCTCCATCTTGACCGGCAGCGGCAGCGCCAGGAGGTACGGCGTGATGGGCACGTAGGGGGCGCCCACGAGGCGGCCCAGCGTGGCGGAGTTGGCGATCGAGGGGATGGCCTCGCCGCCGCCGAGGATGCCCACCGGCACGATGGGCGTGCGGGTCTTCATGGCGAGGCGCAGGAAGCCGGTGCCGAAGTCCACGAGGGAGTGGCGCTCCCAGTAGAGCTTGGCCGTGCCGCGCGCGCCCTCGGGGAAGACCATGAGCATCCGGTCGTCTTCGAGCAGGCGCTCGGCGTGCTCGGGGAGGCCGGTGAACTGCCCCGTGCGCGACGACCACAGCGACGCGAAGGGCACCCGGTTGATGAACTTCTCCGCCATGCCCTGCGCCAGCCGCGGGGGGTCGAGCTCCAGGAACATCGACGTGATGAGCATCGCGCCGTCGATGGCGTAGCCGCCGGAGTGGTTGCCCACGAGCATCACCCGGCCCGACGTCGGCACGCGCTCGATGCCGTGCACCTTCACGCGAAAATAGTTTCGGTAGAAGAACCCCAGGGCCGTGAACAACTCCCCGAGGTGCTGCTTCGAGATGCCGTACGGGTCGTACCCGTAGCGGTTGAAGGGCAGCGCGAGGCGCTCCACCCGCGCCTTGATCCGTGGATCGATCGGCAACATCGCTCTCGTCTCCTCCTTCGGGCCGCGCCGAGGCTATGCCCCGACCCCCGCGTCGCAGCAAGCGCCAACGACGCTCCCCCTTTGCTCGCCGCGACCCGCCGCGGCCCGACGGTCGCCCAGCGCGTGCTCGCGTACTGCGCCGGCCGGCCCTGAACCCCCCCCCCCCCACCCCCGCGCGCTCCGCGTTGACTTCGCCCCGCGGCCGGTGTGCAAGTCGCCTCGTGCGCAGCCGGTCCATCGCCCTCGCCCTCGCCCTCTCGCTCGCCGCGGCGTGCGCCCCGCGTCCCATAACCCCCGTCCCGGGCGCTCGCGCCACGCGCACCATCCCGCCCTCCCGCTGGCTCGCCTCGACGCCTGCCATGCGCTCCCTGCTCCGCGCCCTCGCGCTGGCCGACCGCGTCGCGGCCCGCCTCGCCGACACGCCCCTCGCGGCCTCGCGCGCCGACCCCGACCGCCTCGCCGCCGCGGTCA
>CAIOSS010000670.1 GCA_903860995.1 uncultured delta proteobacterium
AAGTGAGCGGCTCGTACAGCTTCGGTGGCGGGCTGACGGCTGCGGCGAACGGCGGATACGCGTACGGCAACTCGAACGGCGCGAACCCGGCGGGCGCCTACTACTACGCGTATGCCAACACCCGCCTCTTCGGCTCGGTTGGGCAGTTTGTTCCGTCGCCGTCTCTGAGTGCGTCGCCGAGCGTGTCGGCGACGCGCACGCAAAGCGCCACGGCGAGCCCGACCGTGTCGGGCAGCGCGACTCCCGCATCGCCATCGCCTGCGCCCGCGTGGTTCTCCGGCCTGCAGTACAACTACCGCTACGCCTTCAACGGCTTTGGCACGTCGGGCGACGGCTGGAAGGGCTTCTTCTTCAACACGAGCGCGACGCAAGCGCTGACGGTGACGACGCTGACGGCGGGCTTCGTCTCGACGGCCGTCGACAATGCGCCGCCGTGCACGGGCGCGGCTCTCTACAACGCCAACTTTAGCGTCGCGCTTATGTCGGCCGCGGGCAGCCCGCTCGTGCCGAGCGCGCTGCTCGCGACGGTCGTCGACCTCGCGCTGCCGCCGGTCACCGCGGTCGGCTCCTATGGCGGCAGCAGCTACAACATTTTCTCGTGGTCGGGCGCTCAGCTCGGCGACATCTTCACGTACGCGCTGCCGCCGGGCGCCGTCTACGCGATCGTCTTTTATGCGGCGTCGAGCGAGTGCCTCCAGGTCGTCGGGACCGGCTCGCCCGGCGCGTACGCATTCAGCGGCGGCTTCAGCGTCGTGCCGATGGCGTCGGGCGCATTCACGTACACGAACAACCAGGCCTGCTGCGGGCAGCCTCTTTCGCCTCCCAACCCATTCTACTTTTTCGGCTCGACGAGTCAAGTCATGCTCGCATCTGTCGGTGCATCCGTCGCGAGCGCGTCGGCGACTGCGTCGCCGTCCCGCTCCGTCAGTCCATCGCGAACGCCGTCACCCAGGTCGCCGTCGGCCTCGCCATCTCTTTCCCCGAGCCCGACGCCCTCTGCGACGGCGAGCCCGTCGCAGCGAGCGTCGCCGACGCCGACGGCCGCGGCTGCGTGGTTCAGCCCCGGCGGCTACTGCTGCCGCTCCAACTTTGACAGCGGCAACGGGCCGCAGGCGCTGTTCTTCGCGACGCCCGTCTTGGCGACCACCATCTCGTACGTGACGGCCGCGTTCGTCAATGCCGGCGCGCCCATCCCCTCGTCGACCATCTACGTCGCTCTCATGGCGACGAACGGCGCCAACCCTCTCGTGCCGTCGGGCGGCGCGCTGCTCGCAAAGACGGGCGCGCTGCGCGTCGGCGCCGTCACGGCGAGCAATGGGCAGACGGCGAACGTCTTCAGCTGGTCGGGCTCGGAGCTCGGCGCGCTGGCGACGTACGCTCTCTCGCCGAGCACGAGCTACGCGCTCGTCTACTACAACGCCTCGACGAGCGCGCTCGCGATCGTGAATCAAGTGAGCGGCTCGTACAGCTTCGGTGGCGGGCTGACGGCTGCGGCGAACGGCGGATACGCGTACGGCAACTCGAACGG
>CAIOSS010000671.1 GCA_903860995.1 uncultured delta proteobacterium
GCCCGCCGCAGGCACGCTGCGGGGCCTCGACGCGGTCGACCGCGACGCCGCGCTCGGCGCGTACCGTCGCACGTTCTGTCGAGACAACCTCGTCGTCGCCGCCGCGGGCGACATCTCCCGTGAGGAGCTCGCAGGCTTCGCCGCCCGCATCGTGCCAGGTCTCTCCGGTCAGCCCGCCCCCTCCCCGAAGGTCGACGCACCGAAGCCCGTGCGCGGCCGTCGGCTCCTCATCGTCGACAAGCCCGACCGCACGCAGACCCAGATCTACGTCGGCAACCTCGGATCGCAGCCCCGCGACCGCGACCACTTCGCGCTGATGGTCGGCAACACCCTCTTCGGTGGAACCTTCACCGCGCGCCTCATGCGCGAGATTCGCTCGAAGCGCGGGCTATCCTACGGCGCGTCGTCGCGGCTGGGCCGTGACCGCGCCCGCGAGAGCTGGTCGATGTGGACCTTCCCCGCGGCCGCCGACGCCGCGCGTTGCGTGGGCATCCAGCTCTCGCTGCTCGAGCGCCTGCTGGACAAGGGCGCCACCGCGCGGGAGGTCTCCTTCGCCCGCTCCTACCTCACGCGCGGCTTCGCGTTCGAGCGCGACACCGCCTCCAAGCGCCTCTGGCAGCACCTCGACGTCGACCTGCTCGACCTGCCGAAGTCTTACTACACGGAGTACGTCGAGCGCGTGAACGCCGTGACCGTCGACGACGTCAACGAGGCCCTACGGCGCCGCCTCTCCGCCGACGACCTGCTCATCACCGTAGTCGCCACCGCCGAGACCCTGCGAGCGCCGCTCGAGGCCGCCATCCCCCGGCTGCGCGACACCCGCGTGGTGCCCTTCGACCAGGACTGACCGCCCGCGCTATCGTCACGCCCGTGGACGACCTCGCCTCGGGCACCCTCTACGCCGGACGCTACGCTGTCGTGAGCCTGCTGGGCCGCGGGTCCGTGAAGCACGGTCTATCTCGCGTGCGACCGCCTCACGCAGACCCTCGAAGGATCCGTGGCGGTGCACACCGCCGTCGGCGTGGTGATGGGAACGCCGGACTACATGTCCCCCGAGCAGTGGGCGGGCGCGGCGCTCGATGGGCGCGCCGACCTCTACGCCGTTGGGATCATGCTCTACGAGATGCTCCTTGGCCGCCCCCCCCTTCGAGGCGACCACGCTGCCCGCGCTCGCCGCGATGCACTGTCACGCCGAGGTCCCTCCCTTCCCGGCCGACGCCGCGCCGATGGTCTCCGCGCTCGAGCCCATCGTCCGCCGCGCCCTCGCCAGGCGCCCCGCCCAGCGCTGGCCCGACGCCGTCGCGACGCGGGCGGCCATCGAGACCGCGAGCGGGGTGCGCCTGCCGACGCCGCCGACGGTCCGCGCCCTCATCCCCGACGACGACGTGCTCGATGCCCTCCATCGCGTGGAGCTCATGAGCGACGCGGGGGTCGGCCCGGTGCAGGTGCTCGCCACGCCGCGACTCTTCCAGGGTCGCACTGGACACATCGTGGCCCGGTGCTTCCCGCCGTCCGACGACAACGACCGCCGCGCGCGCTCGGTGTCCCGTCGCCACGCGCGCGTCGACTGGCACGGCGGCTACGC
>CAIOSS010000672.1 GCA_903860995.1 uncultured delta proteobacterium
CACCGCGGGCGCGCTGCTGCTCGCCGCGTGGGCGAGCAACCCCGACTACCCCGCGTCGATCGCCCGCTGGGTGCGCGGCATGGCCGCCGAGCGGCGCGACCTTCGCCCCGTTGGCGAGGCAGCCGCCCGCTACGCCCTCTGGCTCGTCGCGCTCTCCCCCGTCGCCCTCGCCGCCGCCCTCGGCTGGTGGACCCGCCCGCGCGACCGCTGGTGGCCCTTCGTGGTCCCCGCCAGCCTCGGGCTGCTCGCCCTCTCCCGCTATCAAGACATCGCGTTCTCGCCGCGATACCTGCTCACGGAGTTCGTGGTCGCGACCACGCTCCCCGCCGCCGCGTGGCTCGACCGCGCCCTCCCCCGCCGCGGGGCGCAACTCGCGTGGGTCCTCCCCTCCGTGGCGCTGCTCCCCATCGCCGGCCTGTGGCTCGACGCCCGGCAGCGCCCGCTGCGCGACCTAGTCGCCGCGCTGCCCGCGCAGCTCCGCGCGGTGCCCCCCGACGCGGTCATCGTGACGGCCCAGCCCTGCGCCGCCGTCCGCCTCACGGCCCGCATCGCCCGGCGGTGGCCCGCCGCCTGGTCCGCGCCTCCACCCCGCTGGACCACGCGCTGCCCCGGGTGGTCGTGGCCCGCCGACCCCGGCGCCCTCCTTGACGCTGACCTGCGCCGCGGCGCGACCGTCGTGCTCGACCTCCGCGACGCCGCGTGGCTCGACGGCCCGCAGCGCCGCCGCCGCGCCTCGCTCCGACGCTTCGCCGCCGCGCACTCCGCCGACCCGCGGGTGATTTCGTGGAGCGATCCAGGCCGCGGGGCGCGGTAGGCTACCGCGACACCGCCCATGCGACTGCTCGCGCTCGACACCAGCACCGCCACCGCCTCCGTCGCCGTCATCGACGACGGCTGCGTGCTCGCGGAGGTCACCCGCCGGCTCCCCACGGGGCACACCACCCACCTCCTCGGCCTCATCGAGCAGGCGCTCTCGCTCTCGGGCCTCAGCCTCGACGCGCTCGACGCCCTCGGCATCGGGCGCGGCCCCGGATCGTTCACGGGCCTCCGCGCGGGCTTCGCGACCATCCGGGGGCTCGAGCTGGCGACGGGGCTCCCGCTCTGGGGTGTCGGCTCGCTCCAGGCCCTCGGGGCGAGCGTCGTGGCGCCCGGGTCGCGCGCGCTCGCCTGCATCGACGGCCGCCGGGACGAGCTCTTCGCGCAGGGCTTCGGCGACGACGACTGGCTCCCGCTGCTGCACCTCGCCCCGGAGGAGATCGGCGCGCGCGCCCTCGCCGCCGCGGGTGACCACACCGTGGTGCTCTACGGCGACCTCGCGGCCAGCGCGGTCACCCGGCTCACCGCGGCGCGGCCCGAGCGCTTCGTCGTGCGGCCCCGCGCCCTCGGCGCGCCCACCGGGCGGGCCGTCGCCCTGGAGGTGCTCGCGGGCCGGGCGACCCTCGACGACGGATCGATGGAGCCGAGCTACGTGCGACCGCCCGACGCGAAGCTCCCGGCGATGGCGCAGGGCGGCCACGGGCGATGAGGGCCGTGGCGCAGCGCGTGGCGGAGGCGCGCGTGCGGGTCGGCGGCCGGGTGGTGGGCGAGATCGCTCGCGGGCTGCTGGTCTACCTCGGCGTCGGGGCGGGCGACGACGAGGCGGCCGCGGGGTACATCGCCGAGAAGCTCGTGGGCCTTCGGGTCTTCGAGGACGCCGCGGGCAAGATGAGCCTCGACCTGCCGACGGTGGGCGGCGCCGTGCTGCTGGTGTCGCAGTTCACCCTCTACGGCGACGTGCGGAAGGGGCGGCGGCCGTCCTTCGACAAGGCGATGGAGCCCGTCGCGGCGGAGGCGCTGTACCGCCGGGTGGCGGAGCTCATGCGAGCGCGCGGGGTCGTGGTAGAGACAGGGGTGTTCCGCGCGGAGATGCTGGTGGAGAGCGTCAACGAGGGGCCGGTGACGATCCTCGTCGACGGCGCGCGGGGCTTCTGAGAGGAGCGTTGCAGGGATGTACCGCTACGTGATCCGAGGGGCGACGCCGGACGACGCGCCGCAGATGATGGTGCTGGCGCGGCACCTCGACACGGTCAACCTCCCCCATGACGCCGACGCGGTGGCGGAGATCCTCGACCTGTCGCTGCGCTCGTTCTCCGGCGCCATCAAAGACCCGCGGCGCCGCGAGTACGTGTTCGTCCTCGAAGACCTCGAGGCGCACCGGATCATCGGCACCAGCAAGATCCTCGCGCAGCTCGGGCGCCGCGACGCGCCGTACATCTTCCTCGACGTCATCGTGGAGGAGAAATACAGCCAGACCCTCGACCGGCACTTCGTGCACACGGTGCTGCGCCTCGGGCACTCCTACGAGGGCCCCACGGAGATCGGCGGGCTCATCGTGCTGCCGGAGTTCCGTCTCGTGCCCGAGCGCGTCGGGATGATGATCTCGTACGTGCGCTTCCTGTTCATGGCGATGCACCGCGGGCTCTTCCGCAACGAGGTGGTCGCCGAGCTGCTGCCGCCGCTGCTCCCGGACGGCACCAGCCACCTCTGGGAGGCCCTCGGCCGGAAGTTCACCGACATGAGCTACTCCGAGGCCGACCGGCTCTCCAAGCGCAACAAGGAGTTCATCAAGTCGCTCTTCCCGAGCGGGGACGTCTACGTCTCGCTGCTCCCCACCGAGGCGCAGGACGTCATCGGCAAGGTCGGGCGCGAGACCCGAGGCGTGGAGAAGATGCTGCGGCGCATCGGGTTCCAGTACTGCAACCGCATCGACCCCTTCGATGGCGGGCCCCACTTCCGCGCGGCCACCGACGAGATCCTCCTCCTGCGCCGCACCGCCCGGGGCCCGGCCCTCCCGGTCGAGCCCTTCGAAGGGCAGCGGGCGCTCGTCGCCACCAACCTCCGCGAGGCGCCCTTCTTCCGCGCCACGACGTGCGCGGTGCGCTACGACGACGGCGCCGCGCTTCTCCCGCGCGCGGCCTTCGACCTCCTGGGCATCGCCGAGGGCGCCGAGGTCTCGGTGCTCCCGCTCGACTGAGCGCGAGCTCGGATTGAGCGTCGGAAAGTTCCTCTCCGCGGACGGCGCCGCCTACCCTACGGATCGATGCACGCCCTCCGCACGCGCCTCACCCTGGGGCTGCCGCTCCTGCTGTTGATCGTGACCGTGATCGGCGTGCCGACGATGATCTTCGGCGCCAACGGCCTCCCGCGGCACCGGCGGCTGCGCGCCCAGCTCGCGGCGCAGCTCGAGGAGAACCACCGGCTCGCGAGCGACCTGCTCCGCCTGCGCTCCGAGCTCGAGGCCTTCCAGCGCGACCCCCGCGCGAGGGAGCGCGCCGTCCGCGAGGAGCTCGGCTGGGTGCGCCGCGACGAGATCGTCGTGGAGATCCCCTCCCGCGCCGGCCGCGCCCTCTGACAGGGTACCTGCGGGTTTCTTGCGGTCGCGCGCCCGCGGCTGCTATCGGCCCGAGCGAGGGAGGCTGCGACGCCGCTTGGACATGGTCGTGCTGTTCGGATCGATGCGACGCGTCGCGAGGGTCATCGTCGCCCCGGCGATCACCCTCGCCGTGGCCGCGCGCATCGCTGGCGGGGCGATACGCCCTCCCGTCTTCGCGGTGACCGACGGCGTCATCCTCGGCGCCGGCCTCGTGGGCCTCGTCATCCGCCTCGTGCCCGCCCGGCGCGCCCCCGCGGACGGCGAGAGCCCGCCGCTCGACCTCGGCGCCGCCGCGCTGCTGCTCGCGCTCGGCTACGCCCTCACCGCCGCCTCGGCGGCCTCACGGGCCCGCTCTCCGCGCTCCCGTTGCTGGTGCTCGCGGCCGCCGTCGCGCTGGGCCATCCCCGCCGCGCCTGGGTCGTGGCCCTCGCGGCGGTGCTGCTCGAGCTCGCGCTCCACCGCGCCGGCCACGCGACCCTCGACGGCCCCTCGCTCGGCCTGCGGCTCGCGGTGGTGCTCGCCAGCGCGGCGCTGCACTTCACGCTCACCCGCACGGAGGTCGCCCGGGTCCGCGCCCACGCGCGCAGCATGCTCGACGACGAGCGCCAGCGGCAGCGCGACTCGGCCCGCTCGCTGCGCCTCGGGGCCGCCGCGTCGCAGCCCGGCGCGCGCCCGCGCTCGACCGACGACGCGCGCAACCGGGGCAGCCTGGAGGAGATCCACGCCTCGCTGGTGGGGCTGCTCAACCTCACCCGCCGCATGATGCACCTCCGCACCTGCGCCCTCCTCTGGGTCGACGCGAAGGCGCAGAACCTCCGGCTCGTCGAGGCCGCCACGGACGACGCGATCCAGACCGAGCTCATCCCCGCGGGGGCGGGCGCGCTCGGGGCCGTGATGCAGCTCGGCCGGCCGGTGGCGCTCGCGGCGCTGCGGCCCGACTACGCGGGCCTGCCGTACTACCCCACCCCGTCGGGAGTGCGCTGCTTCGCGGGCGTGCCGGTGATCGACGACGACGCCGTCCGCGGCGTGCTCGCGGCCGACCGCGACGACGACCGGCCCTTCACCCCGGAGGAGCAGGCGACGCTGGAGAGCGTGGCGCTCCAGGCGCGGCGGCTCATCAACAACGAGCGGGTCTTCACGCGCCTCGAGCGCATCAAGAACGACATGACCGCGCTCTTCGAGGCGTCGCGGTCGCTCGGCGAGGCCCTCACCGAAGACCAGTGCCTCGCGGCGCTCACCAACGCCGCGCGCGCGATCGTCCCGCACGACCTGCTGGTGTTCACGGCCTACGACCCCAACGCCGAGCGGCACCGGGTGCGGCACGTCGCCGGCGAGGCGCCCGCGGGGCTCGCGGCGACGGAGTTCGCGGACAACGGCGGGCTCGTGTCGGCGGCGGTGCGCGCGCGCGTGGCGCTGCCGTACCGCGGGCAGCTCGACCCGAAGACCCAGTTCGTGTTCACCAAGGCGCTCGCGCTGAAGTCCGTGGCCTCGGTGCTGGTGCTCCCGCTGGTCGCGCGCGACAAGTCCCTCGGCACGCTCACCCTCTGCGCGCAGCGCAAGAACGCCTTCCCCGACGCGATCCGCCAGCTGCTCGGGGTGCTGGCCTCGCACGCCTCGGTGACGCTCGCCAACGCCGCGTCGGTGCGGCGCCTCGAGGAGATGGCCACCACGGACCCGATGACCGGGCACCTCAACAAGCGCGCGCTCGAGACCGAGTTCGAGCAGCGCCTGCGCTCGGCCGCGCGCTTCGGGCGCACGCTCGGGCTGATCGTGCTCGACATCGACAAGTTCAAGACCGTCAACGACACCTACGGGCACGCCTTCGGGGACGTGGTCATCAAGGGCCTCGGCGCCGTGCTCACCCGCTGCCGCCGCGAGACCGACGTGATCGCCCGCTTCGGCGGCGAAGAGTTCGTCCTGGTGTGCGAGCAGACCGACGCCGCCGGCACCTTCCTCCTGGCCGAGCGCATCCGCGAGGAGCTGCAGCGGGAGGTGTTCCACAGCGAGCACGGGGCCGTGAAGGTGACCTGCTCGCTGGGCGTGTCGGCCTTCCCCGGCGACGGCGACACCCGGGGCGTGCTGTTCGAGCGCGCCGACCAGGCCCTCTACGCAGCCAAGCACAACGGGCGCAACCAGACCCGCTCGGCCTCCCCGATCGATCCCTCCGCCGACGCTGCCCGCCGCCCGGCCGCCCGGCGCGCCCCGAAGGCCGCGCCCGCGAAGGTCGCCAAGAGCGCCTGAGCTGGCCCGCCTCCTACACGGCACCACACGAGCCCCTCGTTGCTTCGGGCTTCCCGACTCCACTAACGTAGTCGTGCGCTCCCGGAGTCACGCACCGACGACCGCGCGGCCACCAACGCCAGCGCGATGAGGACAACACGATGCAAGGTCAAGGAAGATTCGGCCCGCTGGTTCTCTTATGGATCACGGCGCTCGTGGGATGTGGCGGTCTCGGGAGCTCGGTGGTGGGCGGGCCCGACGACGCAGGAGGCGCCGACACCGCCGCGGACGTGTCGTCCGACGGGGCCTTCGACGCGCCGGAAGCCTCGCTCGACGCCGCCGACGCGGGGGCGCCCGACGGTGTCGTGGACGGCGCGCTGCCCGCCGACGGCGGCGACGCGGGCGCGGACGTGCGGCCGACCTGCGTCACCAACGCGGAGTGCGTCGACAACGAGTTCGGCCAGAACGTCTGCGACCGTGTCTCCGGTCGCTGCGTGCGCTGTACCGCGGCGGACGACACCTGCGCCGCGGGCGAATACTGCAACCCCACGTCGAACACCTGCGTGCGCGGCTGCCGTAACGACGAGGCCTGCCGCGGAGCGACGGACGGTGGGGTCGACGACGGCGGCGTGGTCTCCGGCGGGCGTTGCAACCCCACGACCCGCACCTGCGTCGACTGCGTGAGCGACGACCAGTGCGCCACCGGGCAGCGCTGCGTGGGCAACGTCTGCGTGACGGGCTGCACCGACTCGAGCCGCTGCGGGGCGGGCCAGGCCTGCTGCGGCGGCGGCTGCGTCGACACCCAGGGCAACGTCGCCAACTGCGGCGCCTGCGGCACCGTGTGCGCGACGCCCAACGGCGCGGCCCGCTGCGAGATGGGCATGTGCCGGGTCGGGGAGTGCACGGGCGCGTTCCGCGACTGCGACAGCACCGCGAGCAACGGCTGCGAGACCAACACGCTCACCGACCTCTCCAACTGCGGCGGCTGCGGGCGCGTCTGCCCGACCCCGGCCAACTCGGCGCCCACGTGCGCCGGGGGCACCTGCGGGTTCACCTGCCTCGAGGGCTTCGCCGACTGCGACGGCGACGCGGCCAACGGCTGCGAGGTGGACACCCGCGCCGACCGCGTGAACTGCGGCCGGTGCATGAACGCCTGCTCGCCCGCGAGCGGCACCGGCGCCTGCGCGATGGGCATGTGCATCGTCACCGCGTGCAATGAGGGCTTCGGCGACTGCGACGGCAACGCGGCCAACGGCTGCGAGGTCGACGTGCGCGCCAGCACGATGAACTGCGGCACCTGCGGGACGATGTGCCCGGCGCCCGCCAACGGCGCCGCGACCTGCGCGATGGGCCGCTGCGGCGTCGCCTGCGCGGACGGCTTCGCGGACTGCGACGGCAACGCGGCCAACGGCTGCGAGGTCGACACCCGCACCGACAACACCCACTGCGGCGCGTGCGGTCGGCCGTGCGTGATCCCCAACGGCACCCCGGGCTGCGCCGACGGCGTGTGCCGGGTGGGGATGTGCAACGAGGGCTTCGCGGACTGCGACGGCGACGCGGCCAACGGCTGCGAGACCGACGTGCGCACCGCGTCGGCCAACTGCGGGCGCTGCGGCAACGCGTGCGCGGTCGCGGGCGGCACCGCGGCGTGCACGGCGGGCTCCTGCGTGGTCGGCGGCTGCGCCACCGGGCGCAGCGACTGCGACATGAACGCGGCCAACGGCTGCGAGGTCGACACGCAGACCAGCGCCGCGAACTGCGGCGGCTGCGGGCGCGCCTGCGTGGTGCCCAACGCCACCCCGGCGTGCCGCGACGGGCGCTGCGGCGTCGGCACCTGCAACGACGGCTTCGGCGACTGCGACGGCGACCCGACCAACGGCTGCGAGACCGACCTGCGCACCGCGACCAACAACTGCGGTCGCTGCGGCAGCGCGTGCTTCGTCGCCAACGGCGTCGCGGCGTGCCGCGCGGGTGTGTGCGTGATCGACCGGTGCACCACCGGCTTCGCCAACTGCAACAACTTCTACGGTGACGGCTGCGAGATCGTGACGCAGAGCGACGTCAACAACTGCGCGACCTGCGGCAACGTGTGCCCGACCCCGACCGCGGGGTCGCGCATCTGCGTCGCGGGCGTGTGCGCCATCGGCGCCTGCGTGGCGGGCACCGGGGACTGCGACGGCGCCATCAACAACGGCTGCGAGGTGAACACCAACACCAACCTCCAGAACTGCGGCGGCTGCGGTCGCGTCTGCCCGGCGCGGGCGAACGCCTCGTTGTTCTGCTCCGCGGGCGCGTGCGGGTTCACCTGCAACGCGGGCTTCGCGGACTGCGACGGCAACGCCGCGAACGGCTGCGAGGTCGACACGCGCTCCAACACCGGCAACTGCGGCCGCTGCGGCAACGCCTGCTCCAGCGCCAACGCCTCGTCGGTGTGCTCGGCGGGCGTCTGCGGCATCGGGGCGTGCAACGCGGGCTTCGCCAACTGCGACGGCAACGCGGCCAACGGCTGCGAGGTCGACACGCGCTCCAACACCGGCAACTGCGGCCGCTGCGGGGTGGTGTGCGCCGCACCCGTGGGCGGTAGCGCGACCTGCACGGGGAGCGCCTGCGTGCAGGCGTGCCCGGCGGGCCAGACCAGCTGCGCCGGCACCTGCCGGGCGACCGGCGCGGGCTGCACCTCCGCGGGCACCGGCGGCTGCGCCCAGAGCGGCACGGTGGTCTGCTCTCGCACGACCACCACCTGCTCCGCGGTGCCGCGCACCTCCGGGGCGTGCTCCTCGCCCGCGGGCGGCGCCTGCGGCGCGGGCGGCGTGTGCGCCTGCCCGGCGGGGCAGACCAACTGCGGCGGAACCTGCCGCGCGCTCGCAAGCGACCTCAGCAACTGCGGCGGCTGCGGGGTGGCGTGCACCGCGCCGATCGGCGGCGGGGTGAGCTGCTCCGCCGGCGCCTGCGTGCGGTCGTGCCCGGCGGGGCAGACCAACTGCGGCGGGACGTGCCGCGCGACCGGCGCGAGCTGCACCTCCGCGGGCACCGGCGGCTGCGCCCAGAGCGGCACCGTCGTCTGCTCGGGGACGACGACCACCTGCTCGGCGGTGCCCCGCACCTCCGGCGCGTGCTCGTCGCCCACGGGCGGATCGTGCGACGGCGTGGGCAACTGCGTGTGCCCGGCCGGGCTTTCCAATTGCTCGGGCACCTGCCGCAACCTCACCAGCGACGCCGCCTCGTGCGGCGCATGCGGCCGGGTTTGCGGCCCGTCGCAGGCCTGCGTGAGCGGCGTCTGCGTGGGCCAGGGGTCGCTGCGCTTCACCCTGACGTGGAACGTCAGCGGCGACATGGACCTCCACCTGCTGCCGCCGTGCGGCACGGAGATCTACTACGGTCGGCTGTCCGCCTGCGGCGGCTCGCTCGACCGCGACGACACCTCCCTGCGGGGCCCGGAGAACATCTTCTGGGCGTCGAACTTCACCCCGGGCCGCTACTACGTCTGCCCGGAGGCGTTCACCTCCGCAGTGGCCAACGCGACCTGGACTCTCACCGTCGTTCGGGGCGGCGTGACCGTCACGACCCGCACCGGCGTCCGCGGCCGCACCGACGGCAACGTCGTCTGCAGCCCGTCCTTCCCGGGCGTGATCGCGCTCGACCTCTGACGCCCGACGGCGCCCGGGACCGCGCAGGTCACCGGGCGCCGCGGCCGACCCCCCGGACGGGCGCCCGGCGCGGCGCCTGCCTCCCTCCCACGCCAACGATGTAGACGGTACGACCCGACGAGCGCGCGATCAGCGCGGCGTGAAGCGGATGCGCGTGCTGCGGGTGATGTTGCCCGTGTACGCCACGGCGCGGACCGTGGTGCGGTAGTCCTGCAGACCGACCGTCACGTTGGCCGGCGAGTTGATCAGCGTCGCGTCGGGCCCCGTGAAGGGCGCGTTGAACACCATGTCGAGCACGCCGTTGCCCTCGTACGCGATGAGCTCGTACGAGAACGCGCTCGGGCCCAGCGGGGGCGGCACCCCGGGCACCGGCGGGGTGCTGAGGTACAGCGTCGCGTCGGTGCTCTCGACGACGAAGCGCCGGCTGGGGGCCGCGCCGATGGTCGCGACGCAGATCCCCCGCGGGCCCTGCACCAGGTCGACGCCGAAGACGTACGCGGCGGGGAAGGGCGCGGCCGAGGACGGCAGCGGCCCGAAGTGGCGGAGCGGCGGCGTGTTGGGGATCACCCCCGCGTTGCCGTAGTAGTCCCCGAAGCCCACCCACCCGTTGCTGCTCACGAAGTAGGTGAAGTTCGCTGTCCCCCAGAACTCCACCGGGAACTCCAGCGGCCCGCGCGCGAGCTCGTCGTCCTCGCCTCCGAGGAGCAGC
>CAIOSS010000673.1 GCA_903860995.1 uncultured delta proteobacterium
CCGCGGGGCAGGCGCTCGCGGTCATCGACAACCCCGAGGTCGACCAGGAGCTGCGCCAGGTGCAGGCGGCGGTGGGTCAGGCCCGCGCGGCGCTCCAGCAGGCGCGCACGCAGCTCACGCTCGCCCGCGCGGAGGCGGCGCGCTACGGGGCGCTGGTCACCCGCGGCTACGCCTCGGAGCAGGAGACCACCGGGCGCCGGGCGCAGGCCGAGGTGGCGGAGGCCAACGTGGCGGCGGCCCAGGCGGCGCTCGCGAGCACCGAGGCCAACGCGCGGCGCCTCCAGGAGCTCAAGGGCTACGCGACGCTGCGCGCGCCCTTCGACGGGGTGATCACGGCGCGCTCCGTCGAGGTGGGCCAGCTGGTGACGGCGGGCTCGGCGTCGGGGCAGGCGCTGCTGCGGGTGTCGAAGACCGACGTGGTGCGGGTGATGGTGAACGTCCCGCAGATGTACGCGCCGGGCGTGCGCGCGGGCGCGGCGGCGACGGTGCGGCTGCGGGAGTACCCCGGGCGCAGCTTCCGCGGGACGGTGACGCGCACGGCGGGGGCCCTCGACGCCGCGACGCGCACGCTGTTGACGGAGGTGCGGGTGCCCAACGCCGACCGCGCGCTGCTCGCGGGGATGTACGCGCAGCTCACGCTGGCCCTGGCGCCCGCAGCGCCGCCGCTGTACGTGCCGGCAACCGCGATGGTGGCGGGCGCCGAGGGGACGCGCATGGCCGTGGTCGAGGGGGGCGTCATCCGTTGGCGGGCGGTGCAGATCGACGGCGACCTCGGCGACCGGGTGGCCGTCGCGACGGGCCTGGGCGAGGGCGACCGGGTGGTGGTGACGCCGAGCGACCGGCTCGTCGAGGGGATGCGGGTGCGCGCGGAGATGGCAGCGCCTGCGCCCGCGCCGTCAGGGCGATGAGCGGGGCGGAGCGCGGAAGAGGTGTTGATCCATGTCTCCCGTCGGCAACGCGGCGGGGGGTCGATCAGGGTGCCTGGTTGGCCGCGCCGGGCGTCGGCCGGTTGGCGACGAGCTCGCCCGCGCCGTTCGGCAGCCGCCCCCACGTCTGCCCCGCCGGGACGGCGTCGGCGGGGTACAGCCCGCGCGCGACGACGCGCCCCATCGGATCGAGCACGGACACGGTCTCACCCCGCGACGCGCTGATGGACCACGACGCGTGGAAGCACGGCGACGGCCCGCCCGCGAGGCACTGCGACTGCGGTCCGACGCCGGCGTCGGCGACGCCCGCGAGCACGAAGAGATACCCCCCCGGGACGAGCATCGTGCCCGCGGGGAAGCGAACGGCGGCCGAGAGGCGCGGGGCCCCGGCGTCGGTGTCGAGGTCCGCGAGGGCGTAGCCGCCGAGGTCGAACGCGGTGCTCCCGGCGTTGAAGAGCTCGACCCAGTCGTCGCCCGCCGCGCGGATCTCATTGACCACGAGCCCGACCCCGCCGAGGTCCGTGGGCGCCCCTGCGTCGGCGGCGATCCTCACGTCGGCGACGGTCCCCAGGTCGGCGACGGTCCCCGCGTCGACCACCGCGGGCGTGTCGGTCGTCATCACGGCGTCGGCGGTCGTGTTGCCGACGTCGATCACCTCCTCGCGGGCCTCCGAGCAGCCCAGCGAGCCCAGCGCGAAGACCACCATCCAACCTTCGAACCTCATCGTCGTCCCTCTCTCAGAACACCACGCGGGTGACCGCGCGGAGCTCGGTGTTCTCGATGCCCGGCAGCGCCCCGAGCGTGCGGGCGCTCGCGGTCTGTCGGCTCGCTGCGACGTGCAGCTCCAGCTGCTCGAACAGCCGCCACCCGACGCTGCCGAGCAGCGTGAGCACCTGGTCGTCGTCGACGCGGTCGTCGCGCTGCCACCACGTGGCGCGCAGCCCCACGATGAATCGCGCCACGGGCTCGATGCGCGCGAAGCCCTCGACCAGCAGGGCGCCCCGCGCGCCGTCGTCGTCGACGCCCCAGCCGCGGGTGACGCTCACGCCCGCGCGCACCCGATCGCCCTGCCAGAGAAGCGCGCCGGTGAGTCGGTCGGCGCGCGAGAGGCCCGTCCCGGACGACCCGAGCACGTACGAGCCGAAGAGCGTGAGCGGGCGTAGCGCCCCGCGCGGGAGGTGCGCCGCGAACGCGGCCTCGAGGCTCTTGCCGCGGTTGAGCTCGCGGTTGGTGTAGCCCTCGCCGTTGTACGCGCCGACCGCCACCCAGCCCACGTCCGCCGGGAGGCGCGCGCGCACGGTGACGCCGAGGTCGGCGGGGGCGCCGAGGCCGGTGACCTCGAGCGGCGTCGGGGCCACCGCGCGCAGCCGCCAGGTGCCCTCGATCTCCGGGATGGTCAGCGTCGGGACGACCCCGGCGCGCAGCTCGATCCAGCGGGTGATGGCGGCGCCCGCCCACGCCTCGCGCACCCGCAGCACGAGGCTGTCCCCCGCGACGCCCAGCAGGGCGCCCTCGGCGGCCGAGCGCACCGCCTCGAGCACGAAGCGCCCCTGCGCCGGTCCGTAGCCGGCGCCGATCGAGGCGTGCGCGCGGGGGAGCTCGAAGGCGTGAAACCACGCGGCGTCCCCGGCGGATCCGTCGACGAGGCGCAGCGCGTATTGACCGAAGACCTCCAGGCCGGGGCGCACCGCGAGCCCGGTGGTGCCCGCGGACGTCGACGGGCCGGCGGTGGGGATGGGCTCGGGCGGCGCTGGCGTCTGCGCGACGGCCGTCGCCGGGGTGAGCGCGAGCGCGAGCGCGAGGGCGGTGCGACGGATGGACACTAGAAGCTCCTCACCGCGGGGGGGATGCCGAAGAGGGCGCGCTGGTCGGCGCCGGGCGCGTCGGCGGCGTCCGCGGGCAGGCCGAGCGACGGGCCGCGCTCGGTGAGCACGCGGCGGAAGCGCTCCCAGTCGGCGAGCACCCGCGCGGCGTAGCGATCGGAGACGTCGGCCTGCTCCTGCGCGAAGCCCTCGGGGTCGCGCGCGAGGACGGACGCGATCGCGGGCGCGACGGCGCTCCCGTCGGGCAGCGGCGCGGCGTGGAGGCGGGCGACGAGCGCGCCGAGGCGACGGGCGAGCGAGGTGAGCGCGTCGGGGGTGCCGAGCGCCGCGACGAAGCGGTCGACGCGCAGGGTCTTGTGGGCCTCGCTCTCGGTGCGCACGAGCACCGGCAGCCCGAGCCACTCGCCGGCGCCCCAGAGCGGGTCGGCGTCGGGCAGGGCCCAGAGCGCGCGCGGAGGCGAGCACCCGCGCGGGCACCGTGTCGAACCACACGCCCGGCGGCGGCCCCCCGGGGGTGATGCTGTCCGCGAGCTCCTTCACCTCGAGGATGACGTCGTCGCCGGGGGCGTCGGTGGGGCCGCGCACGAGGACGAGCGCGCGCACCCGCGGCCACGAGGCGACGCCGCTGCCGTACTCGCGCGCGCTGTCGAGCACGGCGAAATACTCCGGAGGCGGGGGCGCCAGCAGGGTCGCGCGGTAGCGGGAGAGCAGCGCGGGGAGCGCGTCGCGCGCGGCCTCCGG
>CAIOSS010000674.1 GCA_903860995.1 uncultured delta proteobacterium
TCCTTTCGCCTGCCAGGGCTGAACGGAGGGGACCCCCTCGGATCGTGCTGATCAAGCTCGCCGAGGGGGTTTCGTTTGGAACATCACCCAGCGTGATCAGCCAGGTCGAGATCCCCATCGACTACCGTGACCACGCTCAATGCGCGCCTCGCTCTCGACCTGCTCGAAGACCGTCGTGCGGCGCCGAGGTTGACTGGGATTCGGGTGCCGTCCCTCTCGCTCGAAGATCGCCAGGCGCTCGCGCAGCAGACGACTCCAGTCGTCGGGACGACGGCTCCGCGTCGGCGTCAGGGCGGCCATCCCCTCCACCAGGCAGGCCTGGACCCGGTCGTGACTCCGCCGGCCCACGCCTCGCTCCCTCTCCATCTGGCGCGCGACCGCGCGACTCCGGAAGAGGCCAGGGCCGCGGAGCCGCTTCGTTTGAAGAGATCTCATCCGTAGGACCACTGTCATCGTCGGTGCCGGGTCGTGGTTGGTCGAGAGCGCCGGACGTCGCTCGATGGCGAGGAGTGACACCTCGACTCCATCGAGTGACGGGGCGGCGTCAGGCCGTCACGCGATCGAGCCACGCCGCGAGCCGCTCGCGCTCGGCCGGCGTGTCCGACCGGCCGCTGGCGCCCGACCGGTGGATGCTGCGCGGCACGCGGTCGAGCCAGAACCGCCCGCTCTCGGCGAGCGGCGCGTCGTCGCTGGCGGCCAGCCAGACCAGCGTGTCGGCTCCCTCGGCGGCGGTTCGCAGCAGCGGCCCCATGACCCGTCGAAAGCGCGGGAGCGAGCGCGCGACCCCTGGCGTGTCGGCCCACCCCGGGTGCATGGAATGCACGCGGATGTCGTCGGGCGCGTAGCGCACCGCGAGCATCTCGGCGAGCGTGACCTGGGCGCGCTTGGCCCGCGCGTAGGCCGTCACTCCGTCGTAGTCGGCAGCCCCCATCGCGAGGTCGTCGACTCGGAGGGGCTCGCTGTACATGCCGCCCGAGGAGACCCAGAGAACGCGCGCCGGGCCTCGCTTCGCGGCGGCGCGGAGGGCGGGCAGCAGCCGCGTGGTGAGCAGGTACGGTCCGACGACGTGGCTCGCGAGGGTCTGCTCGATGCCGTCGGCCGACGCGGCGTAGCGGTCGTCGAGCGACCCGGCGTTGTGGATCAGCACGTCGACCCCGCGCGGGTGCCTCGCGCCGAGCTCGTCGGCGACGCGACGCACGGCGCGCAGGTCGCCGGTGTCGGCCACGACGTAGTCGATCGCCGGGTTGCCCGTGAGCGCGCGCAGCCGCTCGCAGGCCGCGTCGGCCTTGCTGGGGTTGCGCGCCACCATCGTGACGTGCGCCCCGAGCCTGGCGAGCGACTCGACGGCGGATTCCCCGAGGCCCGAGGTGCCCCCGGTGAGGACCACGACCTTGCCTCGCAGGCAGTCGGGGGGGAGGTCTTCCCACGGGAGCACCCGCCGTCGCACCCGCACGCCCACGCGGGTGAAGCTGCCCACGACCGACGCCTCCAGCATCGCGTCGACGACCCCTCCCAGCCAGCCGGTGGCGCTCATGGGGTGCCGCCGTGGACGATGGTTCCGCGGAGAAAGCGGGCGAGCCCGGCGGCGGCGCGGTCGCCGATGCGCGCGAAGACCATGCGCAGCCCGAGGTCGAAGACCCGCAGTGGGCCGTTGAGCTTCAGCTCGGCGTGGTAGGTCGTCGCGCTGCCGTCGCCGCTCGGCGCGACGCGCACCTCATCGATCGAGGTGAAGAAGCGCGTCGAGGCGACCA
>CAIOSS010000675.1 GCA_903860995.1 uncultured delta proteobacterium
AGTTCCTCGGTGCGCTGGAGCAGGGGCCCGACCCGGATGTGCGCATCTGGCTGGTCGAGGCGCTCTCGGCCTCGGGCCTGGCCGACCCGCGGGTGGAGCTCGACCGCGCCGAGCGGGACGGCGCCGCGCAGGAGGACGTGCTGCTCTGGCGGGCCGTGCTGGCCGAGCGCGACGGCCGGGTGGACGACGCGATGACGGCAGCGCGGGCGTGCCTCCGCTCGGAGGGCTCGCGCTGCGCGCGGGCGCTGGTGGTGCTGGGCGACCTCGCGCGGCGGCGCGGCGACCGGTCGTGCGCGCGGCGCTATTACGAGACCTTCCTCACCTGCGGGCCCCCCGCACGCGACCGTTATGCCCGCTGGATCGACGGCGCCGTCACCGGGCGCATCGCGGCAATGGCGCGGGAGCCCTTGTCACCGCCGGTCGATGCCGACACTCTGCGCCCCGACGGAGGAACCCGATGACGACGAACGTTCTGGCAGTGCTCGGCGCAGGGATGCAGGGCACCGCGGCAGCCTACGACATGGCCCGCTTCGGCGCCGCGGCGGTGCGGCTCTTCGATCACGACGGCGCCCGCGCGGCGGCCGGCGCCGATCGCATCAACGCCCTGCTGGGCCGCTCGGTGGTGACAGGCGCGGCGCTCGACGCCCGCGACGGCCGGGCGGTGACCCGCGCGCTGGAGGGCGTCGCGGCGACCCTCTCCGGGCTGCCGTACTACCTCAACCTCGGCGCGGCGAAGGCGGCCATCGCGGCGGGCAGCTCCTTCGGCGACCTCGGCGGCAACACCGACGTGGTGTGGTCGGAGCTCGCGCTGCACGGCGAGGCCGAGGCGAGGGGGGTGAGCGTGGTGCCCGACCTCGGGCTCGCGCCGGGGATGGGCAACACCCTCGCGGCCTGCGCGATGGGGCGGGTGCGGGGCGCTCGCCGGGTGAGCGTGCGCTGCGGGGGCCTGCCGCAGGTGCCGCGTCCGCCGCTCGACTACAAGCTGGTGTTCTCCGTCGAGGGGCTCACCAACGAGTACTTCGGCCAGGCGGTGTTCCTGCGCGACGGGCGGCGGGTGGAGGTCGACACCTTCGACGAGCTCGAGGCCGTCGCGTGGCCGGGGATGCCCCCGCTCGAGGCCTTCACCACCTCGGGCGGCACCTCCACCTGCCCGTGGACCTTCGAGGGCCGGCTGGAGTCCTACGACTACAAGACCATCCGCTACGAGGGTCACTTCGCGAAGGTGAAGCTGCTCAAGGACCTCGGCCTGCTCGACCTCGCCCCCATCGACGTGCTGGGCGCGAAGGTGGTGCCGCGCGAGGTGTTCCACTCGCTGGCGCGGGCGAGGCTGGCCTTCCCGGGCGACCGCGACCTGGTGCTGCTCCGGGTCACCTGCGAGGGCGCCGACGAGACCCTCACGCTCTCGCTCCGCGACGACCACGACGAGGCGACGGGCTTCACCGCGATGGAGCGCACCACCGCCTTCCCGGCGTCCATCGTGTGCCTGATGATGGCCGCCGGCGAGGTGTCCCCCGGGGCGCACCGGCTGGAGTCCGCGGTCGAGCCCGAGCGCTTCCTCGCGGCCCTCTCGCAGCGCGGGTTCACGCTCGTCGAGGAGCGCGTCGCGCGGGCTTGAGCCCACCCGGCGACTGGCCTACGGTCCGCCGCCATGGAGAATCTTCGGAGCTACCTCGGAGGCCGCTGGATCGATGGATCCGGCGACCGCGTCGACCTCTTCAACCCGGCGACCGAGGAGGTCGTCGCGGGGCTCCTGCCCGACGGCCTCGACTACGGCGCGGCGCTCGCGTTCGCCCGCACCCACGGCGGCCCCAGCCTGCGCGCGATGTCCTTCGCGCAGCGCGGGGCGATGCTGAAGTCCCTCGCGGGCGCCCTGCACGCGAAGCGCGACGAGCTCCTCGACATCGCCACCCTCAACGGCGGCAACACCCGCTCCGACGCCAAGTTCGACGTCGACGGCGCCATCGGCACCCTCACGTTCTACGCCGAGCTCGGGGCGTCCCTGGGCGACGGGCGCTGGCTGCTCGACGGGCCGACGGTGTCGCTCGGGCGATCGTCCAAGGTCACCGCGCAGCACGTGCTCACCCCCCGGCTCGGCGCCGCGGTGCACATCAACGCCTTCAATTTCCCCGCGTGGGGTCTCGCGGAGAAGGCCGCCGTCGCGCTGCTCGCGGGCGTCCCGGTGCTGGCCCGCCCGGCCCCCGCCACGGCGTGGCTCGCCGCCCGGGTGATGGAACTCTTCCTGGCCAGCGGCGCCCTGCCCGAAGGGGCGCTCTCCCTCGCCGTCGGCGCGCCCGGCGACCTGCTCGATCACCTCGGCGCGCAGGACGTCTTCGCGTTCACCGGATCGGGCAAGACCGGCGCGCTGCTCCGGGCGCGGCCCAACCTCCTGGCGAGCGGCACGCACGTCAACGTCGAGGCCGACAGCCTCAACGGCGCCGTGCTGGGCCCCGACGTCGAGCGCGGCGGCGACACCTGGACGCTCATGGTCTCCGACCTCGTGCGCGACATCACCCAGAAGGCCGGGCAGAAGTGCACCGCCATCCGCCGGGTGCTGGTGCCTCGCGAGCGCCTCGACGAGCTCCAGGAAGACGTGCTCGATCGCCTCTCCGTGGTGCGCACGGGCGACCCCCGCATCGAGGGCGTGACCATGGGCCCGGTCGCGACGGCCGCGCAGCTCGACCACGTCGTGGGAGGCCTACAGCGGCTCATCGCGTCGGGCGCGAGGGCCGTCGCGGGCGGCGCCGCGCGGGTCGACGGCGAAGGGGTGGCGGGAGCGAAGGGGTACTTCGTGGCGCCGACGCTGCTGCGGGTCGACGACGCGGCGACGGGCGACCTCGTGCACTCGCTGGAGGTCTTCGGGCCGAGCGCGACGCTCGTGCCGTACGCGACCGCGGCCGAGGCGGTGGCCCTCCTCGCGCGCGGCGGCGGCGGGCTCGTGACCACGGTGTACAGCGAAGACCGGGCCTTCGCGGCGGAGGTGGTGATGGGCACGGCGCCCTTCCACGGGCGCGTGGCGGCGGTCAACGCCAAGGTGGCCGGCGCGTGGATCGGCCCGGGCGCAGTGCTCCCGCAGCTGGTGCACGGCGGCCCCGGGCACGCGGGCGGAGGGGAAGAGCTCGGCGGCGCGCGGGCGCTCGGGCTCTACCTGCAGCGCACGGCGATCCAGGGGTACGGGCCGCTGGTCGAGCACATCACCGCGGGCGGATCGCGGGTCGGTTGATTCGGGGCGGGGTAATGCCCGAGAAGGGCGAGTGGAGCGAAGCGAACATGTCTACCGACCATCACCTGGCGACCGAAGACGAAGACTTCCAGCGCATGCGCGCCTACGACAAGAACTGGAACGGGGCGAAGTTCATCGGCGTCCTGGTGGGCACCCTCGCCGTCGCGCTGACGATCATCTACGGGCTCTCCAGCATCGGCTCCGGCTGATCGCCGCGAGCGCCAGAAGTACACCGCTCAGCCCCGAGCCCGCTGCGGTCGCGCCCATCGGCGCGGCGCCGCACCCCAGCGCCCGTCGACGCCGCGGCGCATCGCGGCGCGCGATCGGCGTCGGGGTGGCCGGGGGAGCGGGCGTGAGCAGGGGCGAGGGCGCCTGTTCGGCCGCGAGGCGGGTGATGTCGATCGATCCATGGTCGCTGCAGGACTGCGACCAGAACTCCCCGGAGAGCCGGGTCTCGCTGACCCTCCGCAGGTCGTAGCGATCGGCGAGGCAGAGCCGCCACCCGACGGCGGGGTGGTTCTCCATCATGGCGGTGTCGTGCAACACCAGCCGATGCCGCGCGTCGAGCCAGCGCCCGAGGAAGGCCCGGCGGTTCCAGCCGCTCTCCAGGGAGGTCCAGAGGAAGACGCCGGTGACGTCGTCGCCGGTGGTGCAGAGCTGGAGCGTGGCCTCGGCCGTCGGGTCGTTGCCCGCGATGTGCCCGCGCCACAGCTCGCACTGGGGCAGCGCCTCGAGCGGGGGAGGGCGCCGCGGGTCGCGCAGCTGCACCGTCCCCTGGGCCTGCGCGAGGGCCGACGACAGCAGCAGAGAGGCCAGCAGAGAGCGCAGGCGGTGCACGGCGGACACTGTAGCGCCGCGTCGCGCGGGCGCCGAAGCGCGGGACCCCATTGGGCGGCTCAGTGAGCGGTGTCGGGCCGCGCGGTGGGGGGCGCCGCGCGGAGGGTCTGCTCGGGGGCCGTGCCCCGGGCGAGGCTCAGGGCGTCGAGCACCTTCGGCGGCGTGGTGCGTGGGTCGGGCGTGAAGCCCGGCTCCAGGCGCAGCAGGTCGCGGAAGGCATCGGCGGCGAGGTCGCGGCGGTCGAGGGCGGCGTAGGCCTCGGCGAGCTGGCGAAGCACCACCACGCGCTGCGGGCTGGCGAGGTCGTCGAGCCCGAGCAGCCGCGCGCCGAGGGCCACGGCCTCGACGTACAGCCCGCGGGTGACGAGCTGCTCCAGGGTCGGGAGCTCGCGGTCGACCTGGCGCTGCGCCGAGTGGGCGGTGATGAGCGCGGCCTCGGGGCTGTCGGGCGCCGTGTCGCGGAGCACGAGGTCGGGTAGCGGGAGGATGAGCGTCTGGCCGCGCGCGAGCCGCTGCGACGGCAGCCGGTTGAACTCGGAGATGAACTGCACCAGCGCGCGGTCGCCGTAGAAGCGCCGCGCGACCTCGAACATGGGCTCCTCGGCGCTGACGATGTAGCGCAGGAGGTACGGCAGGCGGATCACCGCCCCGACGCTGGGCGGCACGTTGAAGGCCCCGCCGTTGATGCGCGCGAGGTACGGCCCGCGGCCCGCGTCGCCGAGGTGGCGCGTGGCGAGGCGCTCCCAGGTCTCGCCCGCGGCCACGCGGTGATACCCGACGCTGGGGATCGTGAGGTGCACCCCGGTCGGCACCGAGGGCGTCGCCTGGAGGTGGAGGAAGTTCGCCGCGACCACGACGGGCTCGAGCGACGCGTTGCCGTAGTAGCGCTCGGCGATGGCGGCGAAGGTCTCGCCGCGGGTGAACACATGGGTGACGTCGGCCCGCGCTGCGGACGCGGCGAGGCTGACGGCCAGGGCGAGGGCGAGGCGGCTAGGGCGCATCGGCGGTCTCCGACGGGCGCGGGCGCAGGTCGACGTCGATCCAGACGGTCTGGCCCGAGCTCACCTGCACGGCGCGGTCTTCGGTGACGAAGCCCGGGTTCCGCAGGCGGATGAAGTGCTGCCCCGGCGCGAGCGGGATGGCCCGGCTCATGGGCGTGGTGTCGACCGCGGTGCCGTCGACGAGCACCTCGGCCCACGGGCGCGCGAGCACGCGCAGCAGCCCGACGCCCGCGGCGCCGGCGGGGCGGGGACCGATGGAGGCCGTCGGGTCCTGCTCGCGGCCGCGAGAGAGCTCGAGGGCGGTGAGGGAGCCGAGCGCGAGCGCCACCGCGGCGAGCTGCCCGGCCACCACCTGGCGCATGGGGTGGTACTTCGGCGGCGCCTTCGACCACGCGGCCGCCATGGGGCCGAGCGCGTCGCGCACCTCGCGCTCGTCGATGAGCCCGCACTCGCGCAGGTAGCCCACCAGGCGGGCCTCGTGGGAGATCACCCCGCGGCGCGCGAGGTGCTCGTTGAGGTCGTCGCAGAGGCTGCCGGTGCTGGGGTAGCGGTACCTGGGGTTCTTCTCGAGGCAGCGCGCGAGGATGCGCTCCAGGGTGGTGGGCACCTCCGGGCGCAGCCGCCGCGGGGACACATAGCGGTCGAGGCGGATCTTCTGCATCACCGTGCGCCCCGGGTCTTCCTCGAAGGGGCGGCGGCCGGTGAGGGCCTCGTAGAGCACGATGCCGAAGGAGAAGATGTCCGAGCGGAAGTCCATCCGGTCGCCGAGCACCTGCTCGGGGGACATGTACGCGGGCGTGCCGACCACGCCGAGGCGGTCGTCGGCGGACTCGTTGACGTCGCGGGCGAGGCCGAAGTCCGCGAGCTTCACCTCGCCGCGGCGGGAGATGAGCACGTTGCCGGGCTTCAGGTCGCGGTGCACGATGCCGCGCAGGTGGGCGTACTCGAGGGCGCGCGCGACCTTGAGCGCGATGATGGCCGCGACGTCGGCGGCGAGCACCGTGCGGGGCGCCCGCAGCGCGGCGAGCGTCGGGCCCTCGATGAGCTCCATCACCAGGAAGGGCCGGCCGTCGTCGGTGCGGCCGACGTCGATGATCTGCGGGATGTTCTGGTGGGCGAGGGAGGCGAGCAGGGCGCCCTCGCGCTCGAAGCGCCGTCCGAGCGGGGACGTGGGAGCGACGGAGCCCTTGAGCACCTTCACGGCGACGGCGCGCTCGAGCGATCGCTGCGTGCCGCGGTAGACCTCCGAGAGGGTGCCCTCGCCGATGCGCGCGGCGAGGCGCACGCCGTCGGCGCCGAGGCGCAGCGTGGTGTCGCTCAAGGGACCGGGCGCACCGCGATCGGGGCGCGCGCCCGGGCTCATTCGCTACAGGCCTCGCGCGGGAGCCGGCGGACGGCCTCGAGGCGGGCGGGGGCCTGCGTACCGGCGGGGCTGCGCCCGTGGCGCTCGATGAGCAGCCGGAGGGTGCGCTGCGCCTGGGTGCACATGCGGAGGTTGGTGAAGGCCTCGGCGAGCGTGGCGAGGGCCTCGGGCACGGCGTCGCCGGTGGGGTAGGCCTGCATGAGCCGGTTGAGCTCCTGCACCGCCGTCGCCGCGCGGTTCTCCGCGAGCTGCGCCCGAGCCACGAGGAGCACGGCGTCGTCGGCCAGGGGGTCGGCCGCCGCGCGGGTCACGAGGGCCTGCGCGAGGAAGCGCGCGCGGGGATAGTCCCGCCCGTCGAAGGCCTGGCGCGCCATGGCCAGCAGCGCGGTGTTGTCGGCCGGCACCTGCGACGGGTCGACCATCGGGGCGATGCCGAGGCGCCGCTCGACGGCCTCGACGCGGGTCGCGACCTG
>CAIOSS010000676.1 GCA_903860995.1 uncultured delta proteobacterium
CCGCGGCGTAGCAAGGCTACGCCTTGGTCGCTCGCTGCGGGGGCGCTCGCGGGATCGGCTCGACGGATCGGGCGCAAACGCTCAAGTCGTTCTTCGGTGCGTCCTAAGCGCGGGCCTCGGGTGCGCGAGCGCCGGGTCGGTGAGCGCGCCGACCATGAGCTGCGCGAAGTCCATGCGGAGCGTCCGGTTGCTCTGGAGCACCGGGTCGCCGACGTGCTCGCTCCAGATAGAGATGCGCAGGCACGCCTCGACCGGCCTGAAGCACTGCGCGACCGCGCGCCGTGGGTGACGAGGTCGCCGAGCGCATCGACGAGATGTGGGACGACGTCCAGGTCACGGTGCGCTCAGGCCACCGCGGCGCATGACACGAAGAAGCCGCCTCGATCTTGCGATCGGGCGGCCTCTTGTTGCGGACCCTGGAACTACCTGCGCGCCCGGGAAGGGTCGAACTTCCAACCCCCAGATCCGTAGTCTGGTGCTCTATCCATTGAGCTACGGGCGCTTGCGAAGGACGGCCCTTTTAACAGCTCCGCGACGGGTGTCAAACAATTCTCACACCTCATCATCCGATGGCGCCCGCGAAGGCCCGCGCGAGGCCCTCCACCGCGCGCCGCTGCCCGCCCAGCAGCGCGTCGACGTCGCCCACGAACACCTGCGCCTCGGCGTAGCGCGCGTCGCCGTAGCGCTCCGCCGCCATGCGCTCGCGCAGCGCCAGCACCCGCTGCCCCACCGCCGCGACCGAGCCCACCGCCGCCAGGAGCTCGTCGCGCTGCGCGAGGCTGGCCACCCAGGGAGCTTGCGACACCTCCGCCCGCACCGCCTCCGGGGGCGCCACGAAGACCCCCGCCGTGAGCTCCGCCGCGAAGCGCATCACCGGCCGCGCCAGGTCGAGCCGCCCGGCGTCGTCGACCGCGTCGAGGTAGGCGTCGAGCAGCCGCCCGAAGCCCGCCCATCGCTCGATGCGCGCCGCCCCCGAGGTGGTCGTGCGCTCGGCCCACAGCCCCCGCGCCGCGCCCGACCACGCCGCCGTCACCCGGTCTTCGATGCACTCCAGCACCCGCGCCGTGCCCGGCGCCGTCAGCCGGGTGAAGGCGTCGCGCAGCTCCCGCCGGCTGCGCTCGCCCGCGGGCGCCAGCAGCAGCGCCACCGGCGACTGCGCCACCAGGCGCTCGCGCAGCACCCGCAGGTCGTCGTCGTTGAGCCGGAAGCTCGCCAGCGCGCGCTGCGCCAGGTGGAAGAACACCCAGTCGCCCACCTCCGTCGACTGCTCGGGTACCACCCTCCGCAGCGCCTTGCGCGCCGCCCGCGAGGCGTCCGCCCTCCCCTCGCCCACCAGCGCCGGGAGCTGCGCGGCCCCTTCGATCCAGAGCGCGCGGCTCGCCGCGGTGTACCTCGGCGTGAAGCCCCGCCCCGCCGCCGCGTCCCACGCCCGCGCACGCACCCGCCGCCCCCCGCGCAGCACCACCCGCTCGCGCCAGCCGCCGCCCTCCACCAGCCAGCGCACCACGCTCGTCGCGATGCGCCGCGCCCCCGCCTCCGCCAGCTCGCGCGACAGCGGCGACACCCGCACCGGCACCGTCACCGCGTCGCCCCGGCCGCGCCCGAGCAGCGCCTCCAGCACCTGCAGGCACTGCCCCTCGGGCACCGTGAATACACGCCCAGGTAAGGCTCGCATCGTCGCCGTCACCGCTGCAGGGTACGCCGGCCCTCCACCCGCGCGCACCCCATCGCGAAGCGCCGCCGGCCCTGCCACGCGACGCCCGTCAGCCGGCCCGCGCCGTCCGAGGTGAGCGAGAAGCTCCGTACGGGGTCGCTCTCGCCGTGGTGCTCGAAGCCCGACTCGTCGCGCGACTCGCCCCCCGCGACGGCCCGGAGGCACAGGCCCCGCGCGGTGAGCTCCAGCCGCTCCTCGACCTGCCACTCGCCCACCATCGGCGCCCACCCGGCGCCCTGGAGTTCGACCCCCCGGTCGAGCCGGCGCATCACCCCGCGCGCCGTGACCCCCGCCGCGCAGGGGGCGATCGCGCCGTCGTCCTCGATGGTCTCGCCGCTCGCCTCGCCCGCCAGCGGGACGAAGCGCCAGCGCCGCGGCGCCGTGGGCAGCCAGAGCCCGTCGCGCCCGTCGAGCGAGCCCGCCTGGATGAACTCCGGCGGCGCGTCGGTGACCACCGTGCGCTGCGCCACCACGCGTCCGCCCGCCACGTCGAAGGCGATCGCCTGCGCCACCGACGCGCCGTGCGCCGCGCCCCGGGAGAGCGCCACGAAGGTCGCGCCGTCGGCCAGCAGCATGTCGCGGCGGTACGGCAGCGCGAAGTGCTCGAGGGGGAAGGGCTGCACCGCCGTCGCGGTGGCCAGGAAGGTCTCGCAGCGCGACCCCGCGCAGCGGTCGATCAGGGCCATCGGGGCGGTCGCCCCCACCGGCGCGTAGCCCGCCAGCGTCACCCGCTCGGCGGTGGGCGGCAGCGCGCCGCGGGTGGTGTGCGAGAGGGACTCGCCGTTCCACTGCACGCTCACGCCGTCGCGCTCGGGGGCCCAGTGCAGCGCGTAGCCCGACACGGCGATGCCGCGGTCGAGCTCCGGGCCCACCCCCAGCGTCGAGCCCGACTCGCACTCGTAGTGGGCCCGCTCGGTGATGCGCTGCGGCGGCGCCACCCAGGTCGCCGGGGCCGCCGGCGCGGGGTCGGCGCGCGTGATGAACCACGGCGTGCCGCGCACCCCCGCGGTGAACTCCAGCACCCCCGCCACGCGGCACACCACGCCCGCGCAGTAGCTCAGCCCCTCGGGGTCGAGCGCCAGCGCCGAGGGGTCGCCGCGCACCGGCCCCAGCACCCGCACGAAGCCCGCGCCGGGCTCGTAGCGCCACAGCGCGCCCGCCCCGCGGCCCAGCGCCCAGGCCTCGCCGTGGTCGCCCAGGAAGCCCCGCTGCGCCCCCGCGGGCGCCGGGTGGGACGTCCAGTGCACCGCCCCCGCGGCGGTGATCGCCCCGCGGTGCAGCACCGGGCTCCCGTCCGCGGCGCGCCCCCACGCCGCGAGGGCGCCCGAGGC
>CAIOSS010000677.1 GCA_903860995.1 uncultured delta proteobacterium
GCTGCTGGTGGAGCGCTCGCGGCGGCGAGCGGCGGCGACGCCCCCGGCGGAGGGCGAGGTCGACCCCGACAAGCGCGAGGCCGCGGCGCTGCTGGGCGCGGTGGCGCGCGAGGGGGCGACGGGCCGGGCGACGGAGTTCGCGCAGGCGGCGCTGTCGCTGTGGCCGGGCGACGAGGGGGCCTTCGACGTGCTGGAGGAGAGCGGGGCGCTGAAGCAGTCGGAGCTCACCACGCTGCGCATCCAGTTCCTGGCGGCCAACCCGCGGGGGGCGCGCGGCGCGCGGGTGCGGCGCGACCTCGCGGAGGCCTACCTCGCCACGCAGCGCCCCGAGGACGCCGTGACGGTGCTCGCGGCCGCGGTGGACGACGACCCGCAGGCGGCGCAGTCGCTGGCGAAGCTCTACGAGCGGATGCAGCGGCACCTCGATCTGGCGAAGCTGCTCGACCGCTTCCCGACGCCGACGGAGTCCGACGCGCGCGTGGCGCTGCTGCGACGGCGGGCGGCGGCGTGGAGGGCCGCCGGGCAGAAGATGCAGCACCTGGGCGCGCTGCGGGCGCTGCTGGACGAGGTCCCGGCGGAGGTCGAGGCGCTGGCGGAGGTGGAGCGCGACTGCCGGCTCCAGGGGCTGCTGGGCGAGCTGCGCGACCGGCTGCGCGCCGCGGCGACGGACGAGGGCGCCGACGGGGCGTCGCGGGTGCGCTGGCTGCGCGAGGTGGCCCAGCTCGCCGAGCGGCGCTTCGACGACCACGCCGACGCGCGCGCGGCCTGGGAGGCGCTCGAGCGCGTGACCGACAAGGCCGAGGAGCGGGCCGAGGCGCAGGAGGCCCTGGTGCGCCTCATGGCGCGCAACGAGGACTGGGACCACGTGCTGCAGCGCCTCGCCGCGCAGGCCGAGGCCGAGGAGGACGCCTCCGAGGCGCGGCGGCGCTGGATGCGCTGGGTGCAGGTGCGGCGGGAGCACCGGCCCGACGCGGCGAAGGAGGTGGCGGTGCTGGAGAGGCTCCGGGCGCAACACCCCGACGACGACGCGGTGGCGCGCGCGCTGGTCGACGCGCGGCGCCGGGCGGGCGACGACCTCGGGGTCACCGAGGTGCTGTACGCGCTCATCGAGCACGCGGGCCCGGCCAACGCGTCGTCGCGCTGGTGCCAGCTGGCCGAGCACCTGGAGCGGGTGGGCGACCTGGAGAGCAGCGCCGAGGCGTGGCAGAGCGCGCGCACCATCGACCCGACCAGCGCGCTTGCCTGGGAGGCCGAGGCGCGGGTGCTGGGCGCGCTGGGCGACGGCGAGGCGCAGCTCACGGGGCTGGTGGCCTACGCCGACCACCCGGTGGCCGCGGGGCGTCGGGCGGGCGAGCTGTACGCACGCGCCGCGCACCTGGCCTTCGAGCTGGGCCGCAAGGAGCGGGCGGCGCAGCTCGCCGAGCGGGCGCTGCGCTTCAGCCCCGACGACGACGCGATGAAGAGCCTCGTGGCGACGCTCGAAGACCCGGGCACGGCACCGGTGCCCTTCGAGGAGCTGCTGGCCGAGGCGTCGAGGCAGGAGACCGCGAAGGCCGGGGCCGCGAAGCAGGAGGATGCAGGGGCGGAGGAGGAGGGCGCGTCGACCGATGCGCCGCCCGCGGAGGAGGCCCCGGTGAAGGAGCCAGAGCACGACGACGCGGCGGACGAGCCGACGGGGATGGTGCTCATCGAGCACGAGGTGGCCGCGGAGGAGCCGACGGGGATGGTGCTCATCGAGCAGGAGGTAGCCGCGGAGGAGCCGACGGGGATGGTGCTCATCGAGCACGAGGTGGCCGCGGAGGAGCCGACGGGGATGGTGCTCATCGAGCACGAGGTGGCCGTGGAGGAGCCCACCGGCGCGGTGCTCATCGAAGAGGTGTTGGCGGCTGCTGCGGCCCCGCCGACGCCCGTCGAGAAGACCCCGGTCTCCACCGAACTCATCGAAGAGCTCGCCGCGGAGCTGTCCGACGACCTGCTGGAGGAGATCGCTCCCGAGGCGGTCGAGCCCGCCGAGCTCCCTGCACCCGAAGCCCCGGCGCCGGTCGCGGCCGACCCCGGAGATCACACGCCGTTGCAGGGGGTGCGGCTGCCCGAGTCCATCGCCATCAACGCCGAGCTCGCCGCGCCGTCGCCGCTGCCAGAGCCCGCCGAGGACCCCGAGGTCCCCGTCGAGGTGGGGTCCGTCACCGCGGAGATCGCCGTGCCATCACTGCCGCCGCAGGTCGCCGCGCCGCCCCCGGAGGCCCTGTCGGTGACCGCGGAGCTCGACGCGCTGCCCGTCGCCCCTGGGCTGCCGGGGGTCGCGCGCGAGCAGGCCCCGCCGCTCCTCGCGGTCCCGGCCGTCGCCTCGGCTGAAGACTCGATGATCATCGACGAGAGCCTCTTCGGTGATCCGCCGGTCGTCGCTCCGCCGCCGACCGCCGCGCCGCCCCGCGCGCCCTCCATCCCGCCTCCCGTGCTCACTGCGCCTCCGTCCATCCCGCCTCCGCCGATCGCGGCGCCTCCGCCGATCTCGCTCCCGCCGCTCCCAGGCCCATCGGGGTCGGCGCCGCGTCCGCGCATCGCGACGGCCATCCCCTCGTCGATGCCCCTCTCCGCGCCGCCGCCGTTCATCCCTGCGCCGCCGTCGGTGTCGGCACCGCCCGCCCAGCCTGCCCCGCTCGCGCCGCCGTTGCAGTTCAACCCACAACCCGTCGCGGCCGCGGCCCCGCCGCCGGCGCTGCAGTTCAACCCACAACCCATCGCGGAGTCGGTGGTCCCGCCGCCGGCGCTGCAGTTCAACCCACAGCCCATCGCGGAGTCGGTGGTCCCGCCGCCGGCGCTGCAGTTCAACCCACAACCCATCGCGGAGTCGGTGGTCCCGCCGCCGGCGCTGCAGTTCAACCCACAGCCCGCGGCCCCGCTCGCATCCGGATCTTCGCCGGGCGACCCCTTCGGGCGCAGCGCAGACGCCTGGGTCGTCGACGCCAGCGGCGACCCCTTCGCCATGGTCCCAACAGCCCTCCCGACCCCCGTCGCCGTCGAGGCCCCCGCGCCCCCGGAACCCGCTCCGCCGCCAGGCCCGGCCCCGGCCCACGCACCCGCCTTCGAGCGGGTGCTGCTCCCCATGTTCGAAGCCCTCATCGGCGCCCGCTGAACGATGTGCGCCGCCGCGCAACTCACGGCACATCCGAGTCGCGTGTAGTCCCTTTGATCACCTCATTTGCCTGCCTTTGATGGGGTGACAGGTGACGCGTATCATGTGATGGTCGACAACGGCCGTCGCGTCCTCTCAGCGGGTCTTCGGGCACCCGATACCGCCTACGACGTCGATCCCACCAGCGGGGCCGTTCCCGTCACCCATTGTCCGATGGAGAGCTCATGCGTCGTGGCGTCTGGTCGGCCTCCCGTCTCTTCATCGCCGTCCTGCTCGCGGCGTCCAGCGCGCTGGCCCAGCGCACCGTCGAGGCCTACTCGCCGGTGGTGCAGATGCTCCGGCTGTCGCCCGACGCCCGTACCCGCGCGCAGGCCGCCATCACCCTCGCGCGCTTCCCCAGCCCCGACGCCCCCGCCGCGCTGCGCGCCGCCCTCGACGACCGCGCCGCGGTGGTGCGCGCCGCCGCCGCCGTGACCCTCGCCGCGCTCAACGACGCCGGCTCCATCGCCGCGCTGCGCGCCCACCTGGGCGACCCCGACGCCAACGTGCGCGACGCCGTCACCCGCGCCCTGGGCCGCCTCGAGACCCCGTCGGCCACCGCCGCCTTCGATCCCGTCGCGGCCGTCGACCTCGCGCAGGTGCGCTTCCTCGTGCGCCCCGGCGAGCTCGCCGACCGCGAGCGCTCCGACGCCACCCGCGGCGCGCTGCTCCGCGACGCCGTGCGCGCGTCGCTCCACAACCGCGGCACCGTCGCGCTGCACCCGGGCGTACTCCCCGCGGCGGCGCAGCACCGGCTGCGCACCGGTTCGCTCCGGCAGTTCTCCCTCGACGGCGGCCTCCAGGCGGTGCGGCGGGTGCCCTCGCCCGGCGGCGACCGGCTGCGCGCCGAGGTCAGCCTCATCATCGTGGCCGAGCCGCAGCACGCCATCGTGGGCATGGTCACCGGCGCCGCCTCGCTGCCCGCGCCGCTGAGCGGCGACCCCGGCGAGCAGCAACGCATCGAGGCTCGGCTCATCGGCTCCGCGGTGCAGGCCGCGCTCCGCGACGTCGAGACCTACCTCGCGCAGACCCCGTAGCGCGGCGCGGCCCTAGACATCGGGCCTACAGCGACCCAGGCTTCCGTTGGCCTGCGTCGGTTCGCCGGTGAGATCCCCGGTGGGCCGCCGTCGGCGGAAAGTGAAGGTCCCTACTCCATGACCACCCGAACCAGGCTCCTCACGGGCGCCCTGATTGCGGCAGTCCTCGCACCCACCACCGCCCTCGCCGGAACCCTCCAGATCCGCGACCCCGGCGACGTGCTCCCCGCGCAGGAGGAGGTCAGCCTCCGGGAGGCCGCGCGCGCGTGGCCCTTCGACGCCCGCGTGGTGGTCACCACAGACCTGTCCTCTCGCGCGGACTTCGACCGCTACGTGGGCGCCCAGGTCGCCAGCGCCAACATGGTCGTCGTCGGCGTCGACCCGACGCACCGTCTCACCTCGGTGCACTTCGGCACCGGCACCCGCATCGCTCGCGCGCGCTTCAGCGCGATCGAAAACGCCGGCGACGGGTGGTTCCGCCAGGGTCAGTGGCGCAGCGGCATCGAGGCCATCCTGACCTCGGCCAGCGGCGCCGTCGGCAGCGGGTCGCCCGTCGCCGGTGGCCCCGCGGGCGCCAGCGAGTCGGGCTCCAACGAGTCGGCCCCGTCGTTTCCGTGGGGGCTCGTGCTCCTCGGCCTCGGCGGCGTCGCCATCGCCGTGATGGTCTTCCGCGCGGCCCGCAACCGCGCGCAGGTGGGCCCGATGGGCCCCGGCGCCGACCCGTACCGCGCGCAGCAGTACCCGCCCGGGTACAACCCCAACGGGCCGGGCGGATACGGTCCCGGGTATGGTCCGGGCTACGGCCCGCAGCAGGGCGGCATGGGCGGCCTCGGCGCGGGCATCCTCGGCGCGGGCGTCGGCGGCCTCGCGGGCTACGCGCTCGGGTCGCACATGGCCAACCGTGACGAGAGCCACGGCGCCGATCACGTCGCGGGCTCCGACAACGGCGGCGGCGGCTTCGACGCGGGCGGCAGCAGCTCCGGCTGGGACGACGGCGGCGGCGGAGGCGGCGACTTCGGCGGCGGCGACGGCGGCGGTGGCGGCGACTGGTGACCGCACGGTAGAACCGCGTGGCCCCAGCGCCATGAACGACCCCTCGACTCCCACCAAACCCATGCCGTCCCTGTCGCCCGTGATGGGACAGATGGCCACGGAGTTCCTGGCGCCGCCGCCCGCGGCGGTGTCCATGGCCTCCCTCGCGGACACGGCGCCCAACACCAGCGGGCCGCAGCCCGAGCGCGACTTCCACGGCCTCAAGGTGCACGGGATGCTCGGCGAGGGCGGCATGGGCGCGGCCTACCTGGCGAGCCACAAGGTGCTGCGGGTGCCGCTGGTCATCAAGACCTTCAAGAGCGCCGCGCCGTCGCAGATCTTCCGCGAGGCGCACCTGGCCGCGCGGGTGTCGTCGCCGCACGTGGTGAGCGTGCTCGACGCGGGCGTCGAGGACGGCGTGCCCTTCGTGGTGCAGCGCTACGTCGACGGCATCGACCTCGAGGAGCTGCTGCGGGCCCAGCGCGCCATCGGCCGCCGGCTGCCGGTCGACCTCGTGTGCCGGCTCGTGCTCGACGCCGCGATGGGGCTGCGGGCCATCCACCAGGCCGGGGTCATACACCGGGATGTAAAACCCGCGAACCTCTTCCTGGGCGGCGGCGGCACGGCCTCGGTGGGGGACTTCGGCATCGCGGTGGAGACCGTCGGCGGCGCGGCGCACGAGCCCATCGTGGGCACGCCGCAGTTCATGGCCCCGGAGCAGTGGAACCAGGGGGTCATCGACCGTCGCACGGACCTCTACGCCCTCGGCGCGACGGCGCACCTGCTGTCGACCAACGTGCCGCCCTTCCACGGCGAGAGCGCGCTCCAGCTCGGGGTGGCGCACGTCTCCGAGCCGTACCTCCCGCCCATCCCGCGCGACCCGCGGGAGGCGTACCTCTTCGCGGTGGTGGGTCGGATGCTGCGGAAGCGCCCCGACGAGCGCTACGGCAGCGCCGACGAGGTGGTGCGCTCGCTCGGGGTGGTGACCGAGCCCGGCGCGCGGATCATCCCGCAGGAGAACGACCACGCGGCCATCGGCGAGGTGCGCGTCGAGCTGCTGGTGGGCGACATCGCCGAGCAGCGCGTCGACGTGATCGTCTCCGCCGCCAACACCCAGCTCAAGATGGACCGCGGGGTGGCCCTCTCGCTCCTGCGCGCGGGCGGCGACGAGATCGCCGCGGAGGCGCGTGCGCAGCGCCAGCTGCCGGTGGCGATGGGCGACGTGGTCTGGACGGGCGGCGGCCGGCTCGCGGCGCGCCAGGTGGCCCACGCCGTGGCGGCCCTCGACGGGGCGATCTGCCTGCAACGGTGCGTGCTGCGGGTGCTGCTGGAGGCCGAGGCCCGGGGCGCGACGACGGTGGCCTTCCCGGCCCTCGGCACGGGCGTCGGCGAGGTGCCCATGGCCCAGGGCGCGAAGCTGATGCTGGAGGCCTTCCGCACCTTCGCGTGGGTTCAGCCGCAGCGCGTGCGGGTGCTGCGGGTGGTGCTCTTCAAGGACGCCGACCGGGACTGCTGGCGCGACGTGCTCCAGGCGATGTGAGCTGCGCCTCGTCGGCGTCGTCGGTCGTGGCGACCGCGGCGTCGGCGTCGATGCGCACCCCGGAGCCCCGCTTGCGCGCGCGGGCCTCTTCGATGGCGAGCGCCACCCTGGCGGCGTTGGGCGTGGTGATCACCACCTTGCGGGTCTTCGCGCCGTCGGCGATCTCGAGCGCCACGCACTCGCCCTCGCCGCCGGGCACGCTGTAGGCCATTGGTGCCGTCGAGCGAGCGCTTGAAGCCCCAGCCGCCGAAGCGCATCGCCTCGTTGGGCTTCACCTCGCAGCGGGTGATGGACTCCACCGCGATGGTGGGGCCCCACAGCCCGTACTGCACGAGCACCGCGTCGTCGGTGACCACCACCCGGAGGTGCGACAGCAGCAGCGTCACCAGCACGAGCGGAATGACCCCCACCACGCTCGCCATCGACCCGCTCGCCACGCCCGACCCGAGCACCGCCAGCGCCGCCACGCCCATCAGCCCGAAGAACCACCCGGGCATGCGCTGCTTCGTCACGATGCGCGCCCGGCCGCCCTCCATGTACTGCGCCGTGTACTCGTCCCGCGCGGGCTCCGGTGCCTCGTCTGCCATCGGTGAGCGCAGCGTGTCATAGCGGTCAGGATATGTCACACCGCTCGTTGCGGCGGGGGCGCGGGTGCCTACCCTTGAGGGCATGCAAGCGATGACGAGGATGGCGCTCCAGCGGCCGGCCAACGACGGGGGTGACGCGCGCGCGGCCATCGAGGCGGCGGCGCTGGCGCTGGTGGGCATGCGCACCCTGGAGCGGGGTCGGCGCTACGTGGCGTGGGGGGCGGTGTTCGACCCGCGGCGGCGGGGCGCGGTGCTGCGGGCTCGCTGCGAGGGCAGCGGGCAGGAGGCGTGGCGGGTGCGGGTGACGCTCGACCCGGCGGGCGTGCGCGACGCCGCCTGCGACTGTCCGATGGGCGAGGGCGGTGACTGCAAGCACGTGGCGGCGGTGCTGCTGACCTACGCGCGCGACCCGGATGGCTTCGCGGAGGTTCCGACGGTCGACGAGGCGGTGGCGGGCGTCGACGCCGCGGGGTTGCGCGCGCTGCTGGGCCGGCTGTTGTTGCAGCGGCCCGAGCTCGAGGTGCTGGTGGAGGAGGCGCTCCCCGGGGCCTTCGCGCGGGCCGAGGCGGCGCCGGGCGACGCGCGCGCCGAGGCGGCGGCCCTGCTGCGCGGCGTGTGGCCGGGCGAAGACCTCGACGCGCTCGCGGCGAAGC
>CAIOSS010000678.1 GCA_903860995.1 uncultured delta proteobacterium
CCGCGCCTCCTGGGCTCGCGTCGACCGCGACGGCCCCTCCGAGCGCGGCCCCTCGGCCCGCGGCCCCTCGGCCGACGTCGGCCTTCGACGCGCTCCCCGGGTGGCGCGACGACAACCTGGCCGAGGCCCTCCCGGCGCTGCGGCGCACGTGCGAGCGGCTGTTGCGCGTGCCGGACGACCGCCCCGTCGGCCCCGGTGGGCTCGCCGGCGCGGCGTCCGACTGGAAGGCCGCGTGTCGCGCGCTCCCCCCGCCGGAGGCCGACGCGGCCGCGGCGCGCCCCTACTTCGAGCGCAGCTTCGTGCCCGTGTCCGTCGCGTCCGGGGGCAGCGACCGCGGGCTGTTCACCGGCTACTTCGAGCCCGAGCTCCGCGGCTCGCGCACGCGCAGCCGTCGCTTCCGCGTGCCGCTCTACGCGCGCCCCTCGGACCTCGTCACGCCGACCCCGCAGCACGGCACCGGGCGCCGCGTCCGGGGCCGCCTGCGCCCCTACTGGACCCGCGCGCAGATCGCCGCGGGCGCGCTGCGTCGCACGGCGCGTCCGCTGGTCTGGGTCGACGACGCGATCGAAGCGTTCTTCCTCGAGATCCAGGGGTCCGGGCGCGTGACGCTCGACGACGGCGCGGTGCTGCGGGTCCACTATGACGCGAGCAACGGCCACGCGTACGTGCCGCTCGGCCGGGTGCTGATCGAACGCGGCGCGCTCGAACGGAGCGCGGTGTCGCTCCAGTCGATCCGCGCGTGGCTGGCCGCGCACCCCACCGAGGCGCAGGCCGTCATGAACCGCAACCCCTCGTACGTGTTCTTCCACGAGAGCGCGCGGGGGGCGACCGGGTCCGAGGGCGTGGTGCTCACGGCCGGACGCAGCATGGCCGTCGACCCGCGCTTCATCCCATTGGGCGCGCCGCTGTTCCTCGACCTCGCGCCGCTGGAGGGCGTCGGCCCCATCCGCCGGCTCGTCGTGGCGCAGGACACGGGCGGCGCGATCCGGGGCGCCGTGCGGGGCGACCTCTTCTGGGGCGCCGGTCCCGACGCGTACGACCGCGCCGGGCGGATGCGTCAGCAGGGGCGGTATTGGCTGCTCGTCCCGCCCTCGGTCGCGTCGCGGGTGCGGTGGTGACGCGCCCTCGGCTGAGTCGAAAACACCTGAAAGACTGGCGTAGGGACGATGTAGGGGCGTGGGGGTGGTTGTCGGCCTGGACGTGTGGTAGCCATCGGTCCCGTGAAGACGACGCGCGCGTTTGGCTGGGCTTGTCTCGCAGTCGTGGCCCTCGTGGGCTGCGGGTCTCCCGACCCGACGGAGGCCGAGAATGACGGTCTCGACACGGGGGACCTGGACTTCTCCACGGAGGAGATTCGCAGCACGGGCTCTCCGCCCTGGGTCTACGGGGGCCCGCTCCCGACGCTGGTGAGCCCGAAGGTGGTGGTCTCGCAGTCCGGGCACACGGTGCGGGTGACGGGCGACCTCCCCGAGGGCTGGTCGGGGGTGGTCCCCTACTACGCCTCGGTCGAGATGGCGGGCGCGCGGCGGGTGCTGACGGTGGTGTACCCGATCGCGACGGGGGCGAGCGCCGCGCTCGACTCCGCGGCGCGCACCTTCAACACGGTCTCGGGGATCCCGTACCGCCCGAACGGGATGGCCTACCCGACGACGGGCCCGGCCTACGTGACCTGGGGCGGCTTCCCCTTCGTCGCGTACAACGGCGGCATCGCGTTCCACGGGCCGATCACGTACACGACCCTCACCGCGGGCGGTGAGCGCGTCTACGACTGGTACCTGCAGCGCGGGCCCGTCTCGCACGGCTGCAACCGCATGCAGGGCGAGCACGTGGTCGAGTTCGCGCACCTTATCGGCTTCGACATGCACAACACCTGGGGCGCCAACGTGCGGGTCGGGCGGCGGGCGACGGTGCAGGTCCTCCGCGACTACGACCGTCTCTCCACGGGAGAGGCCGTCGACGTCGACTATCCCCGCTGGGCCGGGGCGCGCGCTCCGACGGGCCCGACGCGGGTGTTCCCCACCTGGAACGCCGACGAGATGCCCCGCCTCGTGTGCGCCGACCACCGCGCGACCCGCCGCTCGAACACCCCCGTGCCCGACGGCTTCTGCGACTACATGCCCTCGAACAGCAGGGACCTCGCGACCGGCAACCCCATCGGCCCGGTGCTGGTCGACAACGGCACCGCGGCCTTCCGCGCGTCGTCGTCCTTCGCGCGCTACACCCGCAGCCCGGTGCGCGTGGGCGTCGACTACATGGCGGCCGAGATCGCCACCGCGGGCACGGCGACCTGGAGGCTCCCGGTCACCCGCAGCGGGCGCTTCAGGCTGTGGGCCCGCTACGCCCCGGACGAGAACCGCAACACCCGCGCGTCCTACCGTGCGTACTCCGACGCGACCGAGGCCTCGGGGCAGAGCCCGGTGGTGGTCAACCAGCGTCAGCCCGGCACGCAGGGCTGGGTGGAGCTCGGGGTCTACTCGCTCAACCCCGGGGCGAAGGTGGTGCTCAGCGCGGCGACGAGTTCCGACGGCTGGACCATCGCCGACGCCGTGCGCCTCGAGCCCGCCCCCTGAGCGCCCGCTGCGGGTGGCCGGGAGCCTCCAGGTCGCCGTGCCCGCGGTGGCGATCTCGTCTGCCATGGAGTCGACGCCCACGACGGCCCTCGCCTGCTTCACTGAAGAGTCAGCATCCGACCCAACGAGGCGAGAGTCTGGCGACGTGGCCATCAGGAAGAACTTCAGCGCTCAGCAGAATTGATCCACCTCTGCTCTTGAGAAGTGACCCCCTCTCGGATCACTCCCGGCGATGTTGATCGGGATCGGCGTGTGGCGGAAGGCCACCGTGCGCGTGCTCGCCGGTGCGGTCGCGGCGGTTCG
>CAIOSS010000679.1 GCA_903860995.1 uncultured delta proteobacterium
CCCGACCCCTCCGCCAACCCTGAGGTCCGCACCGTCTGGGAAGGGATTCGCCGCACCCACGGTGCTGCCCCTCGGTGCGCCGCGCCGCTCACCGCCGATACCATCCGCTCCATCGTCGCCACGCTCTCCAAGGTGGAGAGGCGCGGCGTGCGGGACCGCGCCCTGGTGCTGGTGGGCTTCGGCGGCGCGTTCCGCCGCTCCGAGCTCGTCGCCCTCGACGTCGGAGACCTGACCGTCGACCCGGCGCGGGGCGTCTTGGTGCGCGTGCAGCGTTCCAAGACCGACCAGCTCGGCGCCGGCGCCGACGTGGCCATCCCCTTCGGCTCGCACGCCGACGTCTGCCCCGTCCGCGCCCTCGAGGCATGGCGCGCCGTCTCCGGTGTGGAGGAGGGCGCGCTCTTCCGCAGCGTCGATCGCCACGGCCGGGTGGGGGGTCGGCTCGACGGGCGCGACGTCGCCCGCACCCTCAAGGCGCTGGCGGCGCGGGCCGGGATCGCCTCGGCGCTGGTCTCGGGGCACTCGCTGCGCGCGGGGCTCGCGACCACCGCCGCCCTCGCCGGACGCAGCGACCGCGCCATCATGGCCCAGGGGCGTTGGAAGTCGCGGACGATGGTGGACCGCTACGTCCGCACCGCCGACGCCTGGCGGGAGAACGCCGCCGCCGGGCTGTTGTAGCGCCAGAAGCGATTGCGCTTCAGCGGCCGGCAGAGCGCCAGACTTCGCCTCCGCTGTTCGGGTCGAGGATCACTGCGCCCGCGAGGGGGTCGAGCTGTGCGAGGGGAATGCGAGTCAGGACCTGGACCACCTCGGCCTCCAACGAGGCGCCAACGAACTGAGTGAAGGCGGCCTTGTTTTCGTGGGTGACGGTCATGCTCGCGGGGAGGGGGATCGCCGGGAAGGTCTGCTGGAGGAAGGTTCGACTGTCGGAGTCCAGGACGTATCGCTCGCCCGCCGCGCCGCGGTGGCGGAAGATGCGCAACGGACCCGGGGGGCGGATTTGAAGGGGCGCAGTCGCCTGCTGCTGCGTCACCGCCGTCGCCACGGCCAGGGCCAGTTCGGCCTTGAGTTCACTCAGCTCCGTGTCGGCTCGCTCGCGCCGTGAGGGCGTCACGTAGAAGCCCAGGGCCATGGGTCCGTAGGACCACGCGACGGGCCGCGGGGCCTCGCGGGGCCTCGCGAGCATCGCGGCGTTGAGCAGCTGGACGACGGTGCGCGCGGGAACGTCGTCCGCGACGGCGACGTCGAGGTAGCTGAGCACGGCGTTCCCCGCGGCGGCGACCTGGGTGATGGTGAACATCAGCCGCCCAGGCGTCCGGTCGGCGATGCGGTGGATGTCGGGCGCGCGCCAGTCGATGTCGGTCGAACCCCGGTGGCTGTAACCGAAGATGTTGACGCCTTCCTCGCCGCCCGTGGATCGGACGCGCTGTGCGCCGAGGTACATCAGGCCGCCGCCTGCCACTCGCGCGGAGGCGCGCCGAGGCTCCCGAGGTCGTCGATGTCGAGGGAGAGTTCCATCATGGGGTGGGCCTCCACATGGTCGTCGTAGAGATCCGGCCAGCCGCGCCAGCCCTCGCCGTTCACCCGGTCTTGCTCGTCGGGCGTCAGCAGGGCGAAGAGGTCCTCCAAGGTGTCGAGGATTTCGCGGTCCTCCGGCGCCGCCCACGTCGGCGCGCGCCGGGCTTCCCGCAGTGCATCGACGAGCCGTTGGTATGTGTCGTGCGCGTCGCTCATGGTCCTCGATCGGGGGGCTCGGTACGAGACCAGCTCGGACGGGTCGCTTGGAGTACGGCCTGGAACTCCGGGACAGGGCACGCTTCACGCGCCTCGATCACGGCATGGTACGTCCGCGTGTCGATCGGGCCCAGCTGCAGCTTCGACGCGGCGTCGAGGGCGGTGCGCGGCAGCTCGTACAGGACAGTCTCGGGGTGGAGACCTCCGAAGGCCTTCGGGCGCAGCGGCGCCATCATCCGGCGGTAGTCCCCGACGGTGACGGACAGGCCGCCCTGACCCGGGCCGGCGTTCGCGCCCTTCACGTCGCTCGGACGCACGCCGAGCTGGTTGCGGCTGTCCCCGACCATGGGCGCCCCATCCTCGGCAGGGAGCATCGCGCGATACAGCGTGTTCATGACGGCTCCGGCAACTTATCACGGGCTCCTGACGGAGCGCGTGAGACGGGTCCGGGGCGGCGTTAGCAGTTACGGACCATCGCAGCCCGCGCTCGGCCCCATGCCGTCCTACCCTACGCTACGCCGCCACCTGATCGCCGAGGTCATGGTGCGCGTGCGTCGCGGCCCCGGCGGCCACCGTGCCGGCGCCGCGCAGGGCCGCCGCGACCGCGTCGAGCGTCCCGCTTTCGCCAGTACAATCTGGACCTCAGAATGCAGTGGGTAACTGTCGGTCTATGAAGGACAAAAGTCCACGTCACCGAGTAGCGGGTGCGTCATGGAATCACGACGCGAAGCGTCAGCGCCTCGCACCTTCCGATCAGCGCTTGTGGCCGAATCCAAGCCGCTTCGATCGAAGCGGTCAGGAGGGGCGCCCGCTTGGAGAAGTCGAGCGAAGTGACAGGACCAGCTCCATAAAAACGGACCATTCGGTCGCGCTTCTAGGTCACGCTTACGCCACTTATGCGACCGTAAGTGACGCGCCACTTACGCGCCGTAAGTGATGAAACCAGAGCTATGACCTCCCCCCCCCCCC
>CAIOSS010000680.1 GCA_903860995.1 uncultured delta proteobacterium
AGTGGGTGATCGGGCGAGGGTGCTGCCACCACCGACCGACCATAACCCCCGACGAACACCGTCACCCCACGCGCGCGGAGCACCGATGACATCGGGAGTCGTGGCGACTCACGCCGCGTGTACGCGCGCCGCGGTCAACACCTTTGGCGACGCTACCGTGGGGAGCGAGCCATTGGGAAGCGCATCGTTCCGCAGACGGCCAACGTCAGTCCGCGTCGCCCTCGTCGGCGTCGAAGGCCACGACCGCCGCCGGGTCGCACCACGACTCCACCACCACCTCGTCGCCGACGGACACCCAGCGCCCGATCGACTCGCGGGTGTGCACGACGTTCTGCGCGAAGTACACCTTCGACTCCCGTCGGCGGAAGCGGCTCAGGGTCTTGAGCGGCTCGGCCGAGCGCTCGCCGGTCCACGGGTCGGTGTTCACCATCACGCAGCGCGCGCAGGGTTTGGCTACGCGGCCGCGCACCAGCCCGACGCGGATCATCCCCCAGCGGTCCTCCGCGAAGGCCTCGGCGCCGGCTACGACCAGGTTGGGCCGGAAGCGCTCCATCGGCACCGGCCGGGCGAGCCGGGCGTTGAGCGCATCGAGCGAGGCCTCCGTCGCCACCAGCAGGGGGAAGCCGTCCGCGAAGCCCACCCGGTCGCTCGCCCGGGCGTACGCGGGGTCGACCGGGCGCGCCCCCGGCAGGGGCATCCAGACGATGTCGCCGTCGAGGCCGAGGGTGGTGCGCAGCCACGTCGCCGCGTCGGGGCTCGCGCGGCGCGCGTCGACCGCGTCGTCCCAGACGACCACCCGCTGCGTCGGCGCGGCGGGGCCCGGGTCGAGCGGCAGCGTGAGGGCGCCGTGGCCGTCGGCGGTGAGCGCGATGTGGTCGCCCCAGAGGGTCACCGACACCGTGGCGAGCTCGGGGCGGTCGCGCTGCGTCACGAAGCGTCCGGCTGGGTCGACGATCATCCAGCGGCGGTCGTAGCGGAACCCCGTCTCGTCGAGCGCGACCCGGTCGAGGCCCACGGCCCGACACGACTTCACCGGATGAACCCAAAGCGACGAGACCCGCATGGCGCGGGACGCACTCTACACAAAGCGCGGGTCCGGGGCGGGAATGCGCTAGAGTCCAAGGCCTGATGTCGTCGGCGCTCGCGAGCCTGGGGCCCGGGGTGGTCTTCGCCCGGGATTTCCGCATCGTGCGCGCGCTGGCCGAGGGCGGCATGGGGGCCGTCTACGTGGCCGAGCAGATCTCGTCGGGAAAGCTCCGGGCGCTGAAGGTGCTCAACCCCGACCTCGTGGCCGACCCGTACAGCCGCGAGCAGTTCACCCTCGAGGCCCGCATCGGGGGCCAGATCGGCAGCGGCCACGTCGTCGAGGTGATCGCCGCGGGCGTCGACGAGGAGACCGAGATCCCGTACCTGGCCATGGAGCTCCTGGAGGGCGAAGACCTCGCTGACCTCCTGCACCGCCGCGGGCGCCTGCCCACCCACGAGGCCCTGGAGATCTTCGATCAGCTCGGCGACGCCCTCACGGCGGCGCACCGCGCGGGGGTGATCCACCGCGACCTCAAGCCCCGCAACATCTTCATCGCGCGCTCCCGGCTGCGCGGCATGCCCTTCGTCGTGAAGGTGCTCGACTTCGGCATCTCCAAGCTCATCGCCCACAACGGCACCTCGGTGACCGTCACCCGGCAGCTCGGGTCGCCCCTCTTCATGGCCCCCGAGCAGGCCCGCTCGGGCGCCAAGCTCCGGCGCAGCACCGACGTGTGGCCCCTCGGCCTCCTCGCCTACCTCCTCCTCACCGGCCGCCACTACTGGCGCTCGGTCGAGAACGACGGGGTCAACCTCAACGCGCTCCTGATGGAGATCGCCGTGCACCCCATCGAGCCGCCCGGGCTGCGGGCGATGGAGCAGGGCGTCGAGGCCGCGCTGCTGCCGCCAGGCTTCGACGGGTGGTTCCTACGATGCGTGGAGCGCGACCCGGAGCGCCGCTTCGCCGACGCGGGCGAGGCCTCCGACGGGCTGCGCGCGGTGCTGCGCGGGCGCCACGCGGCCATGATGGAGAGCGAGCCCACGGTGGTGCGCGTGCTCCCGACGCCCAACCCGAGCGGGGTGTTCCCGGTCGCGCCGGCCGCGCGCCTGGGCGCGGGCACGCCGGTGTCGCAGCCGGTCACCCAGCCGCGCGCGGCGGTGCCCGAGTGGTCGCCCGCCCAGGGCCCCGCGGCGATCGGGCCGCCCCCGAGCGGGGCCTTCGCGGCCGGGATCACCGCGCCGCTGCCCCCCCCGTGGCGCGACTGGCGTATCGCGCTGTTCGGGGTGCTGGCGCTGCTCGGGCTGCTCGCGCTGCTCGTGGGCCGCGACCGCGCGACCCCACCGGCGGCCCCTGGCACGGTGGCGTTGCGCTTCGTCGGACTCCCGTCGGGCGCCCGGTTGCAGGTCGGGGCGCAGGCCTTCGACGGCCCGGAGGCGAGCGTCCCGCGGAGCACCGCGGCGTCGACGGTGCGCGTCGAGGCGCCGGGCTACCGCACGCTGACCTTCACGCTCGTGCCCGACCACGAGCAGCGGGTGGTGCTCCCGGCGATGGCCGCCGAGGACGGGTCGACCGTCGGCGCGGACGCCGCCGCGGGCGACCCCGGGGCCCGGGCGCCGGTGCAGGTGGTGGTCGTGCGGCAGACCGTCGACGCCGG
>CAIOSS010000681.1 GCA_903860995.1 uncultured delta proteobacterium
ACCGCCCTCGCCGCCAAGGCGCTGATCCCGCGGCGCGCGGTGGAGAAGATCCGCGAGGGCTGCGGCAACATCGACGCCGCCACCGACTGCGTCGCGCTCAACGCGCTCTTCATCCGGCACGCCGCCGCCATCAAGGGCCGCCACCCGCTGGCCAGGTCCGACATCGTCGAGGCCGGCGACGTGGGCAATGCGCTGCTCAAGATTCTCCAGCCGAAGCGCGCCCGCGCCCGCGCCACCTCCGCCGACGTCGCCCGCGCCGTCGACCACCGCGACCGACTCTGGACCCTCCTCGTGCAGCGCTTCGAGGGCCCCCACGGACTCGAGCGCGCCGCCATGCACCTCTGGGGTCGCGACGACGCGCAGCACGTTGCGCCGCTGCTGTCGTTCACGCCGAACGCCGCGCGCGAGGGCCGCCGCGAAGCCCACCGACGGACCTCTCCCTACGCCTGCTCCCACACGCTCGGGACCGCGTAGGCGGTCACCAGCACGTCGCGCGTGACGATCGTGAGCCCCTCGACGATCGCCTGCGCCACGAGGATGCGATCGAAGGGATCGCGATGGATCAGCGGCAGCGTGCGCACCAGCTCAGCATGCGCGACGCCGACCGGCAGCTCGCGGAAGCCGTAGTCGGCGACCGCCTCGGCGAACGAGCCCCTCACGGCGATCTTGCCGAGCCCCGCCTTGATCGCCACCTCCCACGCGCTCGCCGCGCTCACCAGCACTTCGTCGGCCGCGCGGATGCGCCGCACGACCTTCGCGGGCAACGTCCCCTCGTCCCACCAGAGGAAGGCGTGGGTGTCGAGCAGCAGCCTCAACGCGCGCTTCCCTCGAAGGCGGCGAGGACGTCGTCGGGCAACGGATCGTCGAAGTCGCTCGCGACCACGAAGCGCCCCTTGCCCTTCCCGGGCACGCGCAGCTTCACCGCGCCATCCTCCAGCGGGACGAGGCGCGCCCGCGGCTTCCCGGCGCGCGCCAGGATGATGGTCTCCCCCGCGCTGGCCCGCTCGACCAGCTCCGGCAGATGGGCCTTGGCCTCGGCGATGTTGTAGACCGCTGCCTTCGTCCGATCGCTCATCCGCCGACGGTAGCAACCTGACCACCCTGGTCAATGCAGCCGCCGTCCGTCGCCGCGATCGCGCCGCTCCCTCCGCCCGCCTCTTCGGCCATCCCTCCCTTCGTGAACCTCACGCGCGCCGAGACCGGCGCCCTCGCCGACCTCTGCGCCACCGTTCGCACCCGCTTCGGCCCATGCCTGCGCGAGCTCCGCCCTCTTCGGCTCGCGCGCCCGCGGTGAGGGCCACGAGCACTCGGACCTCGACGTGCTCATCGTCGTCGACGACCTCGCCGGCTCCGGGGCTCGCGCGGTCGCGCAGGGCTGCGGCGACCTCCTCACCGCCTACGACGTGCTCGTCTCGCCCTTCATCGTGAGCACCGAGCACATCACGCGCCTGCGCTCCCGCGAGCGCCTCATCGCCGCAGAGATCGCCCGCGACGCGGTGCCGCGGTGACCGGCGACAACCGCCGCCGCAACATCGCCGAGGAGGTGGCCCGCGCCGAAGAGTCGCCGCGCGCGGCGCACGGCGAGGCCGTCGTGCGCGACCAGGTGTCGGGCTACTACATCGCGCAGTTCGGGCGCGACGCCGTAGGGGCCATCGACGACCTGATCGAACCGGACGACTGGAAGCTGTGGCAGCAGCTGTCGATGCCCGCCGCGGCGGCGTTGCTCAAGGCGATCGCGGCGCGAATCGACCTGCGAATGATCCGCAAGCACAAGCGAGTACCCAAGAAGCCCGTCCCCAAGAGGAATCGCTTCAAGAACGAGCCTCACGTCTCGACCAAGAAGCTGCTGGATGGGACCGCGAAGGAGAAACCGAAGAAGGCCTCATCAAAGGCACGTTGAAAGGGCTGGTTGGTAGACCAACCACCGGACAACCCAACCGGTCACTCCCCCGAGGCACCATCGGAGGCAGCCGCAGGGTTCGCCTGCCGTCGCTGGCGGAACCGCTCGAAGCGCGCGGCCATGGCGGCCTCATAGGCTGCGTGCCGCGCGGCGTCCCGAGACCGCGACCGCAGGCTCAAGGCGTAGGCCGACGATGGCGCCGCTGCCACAGGTGCGGAGCCCGGCGATGGCGCGGCTGCCACCTCGAGAGACCGGCTCATGAGGAGCGCCCGCCCCTCCCACTCGGCTCGAAAGCAGGCGGTCCCGCTCGCGACGGCCTGCGCCAGCTCGGGCGCGTCTCCCGGGATACCACCAGGGTTCGCGGCCAGGGCCTCCTGCATCGCCGCCTGGACGATGCAGCCCTCGCCGAACATGAACACCCGGTCCGGCCCGAGGCGAGACTCGACGTGGCGGCCGCGCACGAAGGTGAACTGCACCCGGCGGTCTGGGGCGCCGAGCGCCCTCGTCAGACCCGCCAGGGCCTCCTGGAAGCCCGCCGCGAGGCCCTCTGGAGCGACCTGCGCCGTCGCCTGGTCGTACAGGGCCACACCTCCTACGAAGGTCACGCAGCGCGCCACCTGCGACGCGACCGGACCGGGTGCCGTCTGGCCCGACGAAGGCGCCCTGACGGAGAAGCAGGCCACCTCCACCCCGGGCGTGCTCGTGTCCCGCGAGACCGGCGCTCCGAGGTGCGCCACGACCTCCTCCCACGACCGATCCACCACCGCGTCCACCCACGCCGCCTCGCGACCCACCGACGTCGGCCTGACCGACATCCCAGCCCCGCAGCCGCCCAGGAGGGCCATCATCGAAATCAGCAGTCGCTTCATACCCTCGCTCCTCTTCCAGCCGTCACCCGACGCGCGGACCCTGCCGGATTCCCCTGCGCCTGTCACCCGCTCCCCGCCCAACGACCGCTCACCGGCGCAGGGGCCCAGGCCTCCCCGGTGCACAGGGCGTCCAATGAGGCACCCCGGCTGGCACGGATTCACCCGGGTTTACAGAGGATCCATGATCAGCAGGACACCGTCCCGCGAGCGCCGCCAAGAGCTTCCGGGACGCCGCCCTGGCCCGAGGCGCACATCGCCGCGTAGCGCAGCGCCGGGTCGAGGGTGACGCCGCCCCCGCGGGCGTCTGTGGGCGGACTCGCCGGGTCAGCGTCGGTCGTGGTCCAGCGGAGCGGTTCGTCCCGGACGAAGGTGAACCGACCAGGTCGTCGGGATGGGTTCAGTAGGCGTCGGGCCCGAGCCAGCGCACCCGTCCCTCCTTTTCGAGCACCGCGAGCATTCCGCTGCACGCGACGACCGCGCGCAACCCGCCGAGTTCGAGACGCACGCGCTGCCAGCGTCCGCGCTCGGCCCCCGTCGCGACGTCGAAGATGGCCACGATGCCGGTCGTGTCCCATGCCACAACGTGCCTCGCGTCCGGGGTCAGCCGCAGTGGGACGCTCGCAAACTCTGGGATCCGCAGCGTCGTGCGGGCTCCGTCTGGCGCGCGGACGATGAGGGCCCCATCGTCGCTGGTGCGCAGGATCAGCCATCCCAGATCATCCACGCTGACGAGCTCGCCACGCGGCAGACCGAGCTTCTCGCGCGCCGTGCCCCCGAGTGGAACCCGCTCGTGGTCTGGGTAGGCGTACTCGTAGGTCGCCGCGAGCGACCAGGGAGGCAGGACGTTCTGGCCCAGCGCGAGCTGACGTGGTGGCGCCAACGGGGCCGACAAGCGGAACTCCAGGAGCCGAGCGACCCGGTCGGTGGGGTGCCCGCCGCGCTCCTGGGTCTCGGCCAGCACGCGATCCGGTCCGGCGATGGCGGCGCACACGAAGACGTCGTTGGAGTAGGTGGTCGGCCAGCGGGCGCGCACCGCCCCGTCGTCGAGCCCGCGCACTTGCAACTCGTGGTCGGCCCGCACGATGGCCGCGAGGCCGTGGCCCGCCGCGAGCGCCACGACGGGACCTTCGCCCGCGAAGGTTCGCGCGACCGCGGGGCCGCTCCACACGGCGAGGAGGCCGTCGGCGCTCACCGACACCAGCCGTGTGCCGTCCACCGCGAGAAATGCCGCGGGCCTCCCTCCAGGGGCGTCGCAACTGGCCTGCAACCCCAGAACGCCGTCCGTCTCTTCTCCCGCGCGAGTCACATGTCCTGCCATGGGGCGGACTCCAGCATGTCTCCGTGACAAAGGTCCAACCGACACCCGACTCGTGCGGAGTGCGGTGCACCCGGAAAACAAGGATCCGTGGGCCGAAGACGAGGACGGCGGGCCGTACCCCGACGACATCGGTCCAGAGGACTTCCCGTTTCCCGAGGAAGGCGCCGGACCGAAGGGCGCCGATCCCTCCATGACCTGGCCCGAAGATGCGGGCGAGCCGCCTGATCCTCCGCCGCCGCTCGCCGAGGACCGGGGCGATCCGCCAGTGCCGCCGGTTGGCTACGAGGGGCGACGCACCGGGCGGAGACCTTCCGCGCATGGCACTGGGCGCGGCGGTCGACGATCACGAGCGCGCTGGTGGTCGACCACGACTGGACCCGGCCGAGCTACGACCGCAACGCGGCGACCGGGTGCGAGGCCAACCTCCCGACCAGCCCGACGTACTGCGCCGCGTGCGGCACCGTGTGCCCGGCGGTCACCAACGGCGTCCCGGCGCGCACCGCGGGCGTCATCGGGTTCGCCTTCAACGCGACCGGCATCAGCGCGACGGCGTTTCGGGCGGACACCCACGGCAACCTCCTGCTCGGCACGACCGGCGGGTCGTCGTCGCTCACCAACGCGTGCCCGCTCACGGGCACGTCGCGCGCGTTCACCATCGCCCCGCTGTGGGGCGACATGAACCTCAACCGCGTGCTCACGCCCGCCGGGCGGCACCGCATCTGCACGGTGAACACTGGCAGCGCGCCGAGCCGCCAGTGGGCCGTCACCTGGGAGGAGGTGCCGTTCTACAGCTCCACCATCACCACGGCGGCGACGTTCTCGGCGGTGATGTCCGAGGCCACGTCGGCGATCACCTTCCAGTGGGCGACCGGCTGCGTCTCGACCTCGGCGACCATCGGCGTGCAGGGCGCGACCACCGCGCAGTCGACCACCGTCGGCACCTGCAACGTCGCGCAGAGCCTCAACGGCAACCAGGTCACGCTCACCCTCGTCCCCTGATCCCTGCGTCGGTGCACACCCTCTGAACGGCGTTCGTCCCCCACTGGACGGGCGCCGCGAGGGCGTGCAACGGTCGACGTCCGACAGTCCTGTCGCCGTTCGGGGAGCCCGTTCAGCCGATGAAAAGAAGCGTCCTCTGGTTCGCGTTGCTCTTGCCCGCCTGCGATGCCGCGGGTGGAGACAGCATCTTCGTGGTCGAAGACGACGTGCCCGAAGAGGTCGACGCGGGCTTCGCGCCGATTGACACCGGCGTCGCCCGCGACACGGGCATCGTGCGCCCGACGGACAACGGCGTCGTGCCGCGCGACCTGGGCTCCCCCGTCGACGCGGGCTCCCCCGTCGACGCGGGCTTCCCCGTGGACAACGGGTTCGAGCGCGACGTGGGCTTCCCCGTGGACGTGGGCTTCCCCCGCGACGCGGGCTTCGCGCTGGACACCGGCGTCACGCCCGGGCGCACCACCGTGATCGCCGGGCGGCGCTGCACCGTCGACGGCGACTGCTTCGGCGCCGCGTCCGCCCTCGCGTGCGTCACCACCATCGGCGGCAACGTGTGCACCGTCGGCGCGGGCTGCGACCAGGGCTCCGTCGCGGCGGAGGAGGCCGCCTGCGGGGGCCGCTACGCGACGTGCCTCGTGTACTCGACCCCGGCCACCGGGCCGCAGATCAGCCTGTGCAGCCGCGCGTGCGTCTCCGGGGCGCGCACGGAGGCCACCGGCGCGTGCCCCGCCAGCTCGATCTGCACCACCAACTGGCTGCAACTGCAGACCGCGCAGACCGAGGCGCCGGGCTGCCTGCCGTTCTGCACCTCCGACGCCGACTGCGCCGGGGCCCTCGCCGGCGACGCCTCCGTCATGCGCTGCAACACCCGCCTCGGGCGCTGCACGACGGCGCCCGTCAACCCCGCGCTGCGCGCCGACGGGTCGCTCTGCAACCCGATGATGATCCAGTCGACCGGCGTCGCGCAGTGCCGCGGCACGTGCTTCTCGCTCTCCACGGCGCGCCCGGCGGAGGGCCTGTGCGGGTCGTTCATCAACGTCCGCACCGCCCCTGCGGGGTGCACCGACGACCCGATGATGACCCCGCGCGGCCCGATGGGCGACGAGCTGGGCGTGTGCATCTTCCGCGAGTGCACCAACAACGTGGGCTGCACCGGCGGGTCGTACTGCGTGTACCCCGAAGACGCGTCGGGTGTGCGCCGCGACGCGGTGCCGTACTGCGCCTACCGCACGACGCTCCAGCCGAGCGGCATTCCCTGATTCACGCGGCCTGGTCGCGGCGCGCGGCGGGCGGCGCGAGCGAGAGTCCCGTTCGAATCCGGGGCGCCCGCCCACGCCGACGGTCGACGCCTCACCGGAGCGAAGCGACGGCGCGACCGCCCACGCCCACAGTCCCCGGCGTTTCGATCTGCGCCCGCGACGATCGGAGATGAGATCGAGCACGTAGTCTTCGGCCATCACGTCGGCGACGCGGCCGAGGCCGACGAGGCCGAGGGTGATCCAGACGGCGGTGAAGGCCGCGCACCCCGGCGTGCGGGCCCGCGGGGTGACCCGGCGGTACCTCATGGGCGACGTGTCCATCGACGCGCTGCGCGGGGTCGACCTGAGCCTCGACGAGGGGGTGCATAGGGCGTCCAACGGGGCACCCCGGCCCGGCATGGATTCGCTCGGGTTTACTGAGAATCCATGATCAGCAGGACACCGTCCCGCGAGCGCTGCAAGGAGCTCCCTGGACGCCGCCTTGGCGCGTGGCGGAGATCCACGTGCGCCGCTCGGTCGAGGCGGTCTTCGAGCAGAGCGTCGTCCTGCGCGAGATGATCGAGGGCGGCCACATCGCCCTCGTGGGCGCGATGTACTCCGTGGAGACCGGCGGCATGGACCCATTCGATCAGAGCGCTCGTGCGTGACCGCGGCAACGGCTGCGTCGCCAGGGTTCCGCGTTGACGGCGCGCGGTCGCTCCGCCCTCCGGAGGGGAGCGCGCGCCCACGTCGTCAGTCCCTGCCTCGCGGGCGGTGGCGTCGCCGGCTGCGTCGCTCATGATGGCGCTCGGCGAGATGCAGCAGTCGGGCGCGGTGCTGATCATCGAAGCGCCCGAGGGGGACCCCTCAACTCAAGGAGGTCGACTTCATCAAGTATCGCCTGCCGGACGGTGCGCCGTCTGCCACCGGAGCCTGAGCAGCACGGCCGTCGCGGGGCGGCGTTCCACGGTCGGGCCTGGACCGTTTCAAAGGCGTTGCTCGTCGCGCGGGGTGGCCCGCCGGCGTGGTGATAGGTTGGTGCGAAGGAGCCACCGCATGCCCTTCCGCGCCTCGGTCATCGGGTCACTCATCGCCCTGTGCGTCGCGTGTTCGTCGTCGGCCCCGATGGGCTCACCAGGGTGCCTCGCCGGCGCTTCGCTGGCCTGCGCCTGCACCGATGGACGCGCGGGTGCCCAGGTCTGCGGCGACGACGCACGCCTCGGTCCCTGCTTGTGCACAAGCGGAGATGCGTCGCTCGCGCCCGCCGACGTCGCGTCGCCCGATGTCCCCGCGTCGCCCGATGTCCCCACGTCCCTCGCTGACGTGGTGACGCCCGATGTCCCCACGCCGCGCGACGCGCCTGCCGCCGATGTGCCGACGTCGTCGACGCGGCCGGGCTTCCTCCACACGCAGGGCAGCGCGATCGTCGACGCGACCGGGCGCACGGTGCGGCTCACCGGGCTCTCGTGGTTCGGCTTCGAGACCTCGAACTACGCGCCGCACGGGCTCTGGCGGCGCTCCATGAACGCGATGCTCGATCAGGTGCGGACGCTCGGGTACAACGTCATCCGCGTCCCCTGGTGCAACCAGATGCTCGACGCGGGCAGCACGCCCAACGGCATCGACTTCGCCCAGAACCCCGACCTCCGCGGGCTCACCGCCGTCGAGGTGCTCGACCGCTTCATCGCCGCCGCGCGGGCGCGCGGACTCAAGGTCATCCTCGATCGGCACCGGCCCGATGCGAGCGGACAGTCCGATCTCTGGTACACGGGCGCGTACGACGAGGCGCGCTGGATCCGTGACTGGGTCATGCTCGCGCGGCGCTACCGCGACGATCCGACGGTGATCGGCGTCGACCTCCACAACGAGCCGCACGGCGCGGCCACCTGGGGCGACGGCAACCTGGCGACGGACTGGCGCCTCGCGGCCGAGCGCGCGGGCAACGCCGTGCTCGCGGTGAACCCCGACCTGCTCATCGTCGTCGAAGGCATCGAGCGCTACGCCGGAACCTCCTACTGGTGGGGCGGCAATCTCCGCGGTGCGCGCACGGCCCCGGTGCGCCTCACGGTGCCCGGGAGGGTGGTGTATTCGCCGCACGACTACCCGTCCTCGGTGTCCGCGCAGGCGTGGTTCGGCGCGGCGGACTACCCCGCCAACCTGCCGCGCGTGTGGGGCGACGCGTGGGGATACCTCGCCGTCGAGGGCCTCGCGCCGGTCTGGATCGGTGAGTTCGGCACGCGCCTCGCGACGACCTCCGACCGGCAGTGGCTCACCGGGATGGTGTCGTACGTGCGCGCGCACGACCTGAGCTTCGCGTTCTGGTGCCTCAACCCCAACAGCGGAGACACGGGCGGCATCCTCCAGGACGACTGGCAGACGGTGAACACCGCCCAGCAGTCGGCCCTGATGCCCTTGCTCGCTCCGCCGCTGTAGGGTCGCTCGAGCGCACAGCGGCACCTTCTGGTCGTGGCGCGACGCCATGTTCGCCGCCGCTGCCGCGCTCTGCCGCACGATCGCGGTCAGCGCTCCGACGCCGCCGCGGCCTTCGTCGCGTGCGGGAGGCCTGGCATGCCGACGGAGGGCGCCCACCGGGACTTCAACCGCAGCACCGGCGACTCGAAGAAGCGAAACGTGAACGACGCCACCGCCAGCGTGGCGAGCACCCACGCCGGGACCAGCAGCTCGAGCCCTGCGCGCGGGATCGCGAGCGGGCGCAGCAGCGCTGCGAGCGCGGTGCCCACGAGCACGTGCCAGATGTACATGCCGTAGCTGACGCGGCCGATGTGGCGCACGAGCGGGCGCGCGCACACGCTGCGGAGGAGGCCCTGCGGGTCTGTCGCGACGACCACGAAGACGCCGCCGCAGAGGGCGATCACGGTGTACCCGAGGGCCGAGAAGACCGCCCCGCCGCGCGCGGGCTCCCAGATGCCGAAGGGGGTCGCGACGAAGACCGCGAAGGTCGCGAGGGCCACCGCCGACCATCGGGCCGCGGCGGCGCGCACGCGCTCCCACGCCGGCGCGGAGGTCGCCTGCACCGCGAGCCAGGCGCCCAGCGCGAGCCCGTCGAGGCGAAACGGGGTGAGGAGGTAGACGCCGTTCTCGCCCGCGTACGGCAGCGCGACCCAGCGGAGCAGCGGCGAGAGCGCCACGATGGCGACGCAGAGTCGCTCCAGCCCGCGGGCAGACAGGCCGCGCGCCGCGAAGGGCCAGAGGAGATAGAAGTGCTCCTCGATGGCGATGCTCCAGAGGATCGCCGCCGCCATGCCGGGGTAGTGCCCGATGGCCTCGGGCACGTTGCCGAGGAAGCACAGCACCCGGGGCACGTCGTCGTCGTGGAGGTTGATGAGGTGCGCCGTGAGGTGCCACGCGTCGCGGTGCGCCTGCAGCGTCAGCAGCAGACCCACGTAGAGGAAATACAGCGGCATGATGCGCAGCGCGCGGCGGATCCAGAACGCGCTCAGCCCCTCCGTGGCGCGACCCTTCAGGAGGGTCCCGGTGACGAGGAAGCCGCTCAGCACGAAGAAGAGGTCGACGCCCACCCAGGCGCCGCGGCTCCAGCGCTCGAGCGCGGTGACGTAGTCCATCGGCAGCAGCGCCGGGGCGTGGAAGACCATCACCAGCAGCACCGCGACGGCACGCAGCGCGTCGAGGCCGGGCAGGTCACCGATGCGGCCCTTCGAATCCAGCGCAGGGAGGGACGTCGGCTCGGCAGCCATCGAGGTCGGAGCGTAGTCGACGCGCCCGCGCGCCGAAAGGCGCGGCCGCCTTGAGAGAAATGTGAGCACTGTTCACTTTTCGGACGTGATTCACGAAGAGGTGGACGGCGAAGGCGGCGGGCGGCGCGCGCACCCAGGCGCGGCGGCTCGACGAGATCACCACCGCGGCGTCCGACATCGTGCGCGACGAGGGCATCGTCCCGGGACGCTCCCGCCAACGCCCGCGGGAGCGCGTACTGCAGATGACAGGCGATCCGGTAGCTGGAGCGGGTCCGTGCCGACACGGCTCTCGCAGCACTGCGCCGTCGCGTCGCCTGATCCCCCGGAAGGGTCAGCGCGTGCGGTCGTCCTGCCAGAGCAGCGTGCAGCTCGCCCGCGTGAAGTCGGTGCACCGCCCGTCGCCGCCGCCCGCGAAGCCGCCGTCGGGCGAGCAGATCAGCTCGCAGTCCGACGAGATCAGCGAGCTGAACTGATCGCAGCACTGCGGCGGGAGGTAGAAGACCGTCGCGCCGCGGTACGTGCACCGGTAGATCGAGCGGGGAGGGTTTCCCACGGGCTGACTCGCGGCGGTCGTGATGAGCGTCTGGACGCACGCGGGCGTCGCCGGGGGGGGCGTCGGCGGGCGTCGGCCGGTCCTCCGTGGCGGTGTCCGCCGTGGCGGTGTCCGCCGGAACGTCGGCGGCCCCGGCGTCGACGCAGCTCATGCGCCCACCCGAGTCGTTGGGGCACACCGCCACGGGGCCAACACCGCCGCCATCAGAGCAGGCGACGAACCCGACACCCAGCACGAAGAGCCACCGCATCTGTCCACGCGACTCCCCTCCGCGGCGACGCGTCCTGTCGGCGGTCAGCGCCCCGCATCAGCGCTCGACGTCTTCGGCATGGAGCGCTGCTTCTTCGCGTCGAACTCCCCCAATGGACAAGGTCGGCGGTGGCGAGCGGCCGGGTGAGCGTGCTGCCCGACGGCAACGTGGCGTACCGGGTGAAGTCGTCGCGCAGCGCGAGGCGCATAGGGCGTCCAATGGGGCACCCCCCGCCCGGCACGGATTCGCTCGGGTTTACAGAGAACCCATGATCAGCAGGACACCGTCCCGCGAGCGCTGCCAGAAGCGTCCCTGGACGCCGCCTTGGCCACGGTGATCTTCGCCGTGTGCTCGATGATCTCCGTGCGCATCACGCCGGTCATCGGGTCGTCGCAAAGCACGACGCTGCCGTGCCGCGCCAGCATGAACGCCTCGCACCCCGTGGCCACCACCGCCGCCACCGCGTCGGGCACGTCGGAGGTCGTCGGCGACGCGTACGGCACCGTCGGCACGCGGCCCATCGCGAAGAGAATCTCCGGCACCACCGGCGGGTCGAGCCCCCAGCCCGCCGCCGTGAGCCCCACCGCGGCCGGCGGGTGCGCGTGCACCCCGCACGCGAGCCCCGGCCGCTGCGCGTAGAGCGCGAGGTGCAGCTTCAGCTCCGTCGAGGCCTTAGCCCCCGCGGATGACCCGCCCGGCCAGGTCGAGCAGCACCAGGTCGCCCTCGCGGAGCATCCCCTGGTGCACGCCCGACGGCGTGCAGAGCAGCCGGCCGTCACCGACGCGCGCGGACAGGTTGCCGTCCGTGGGCCCGATCAGCCCGCGCTCATAGAGCACCCGCGCGGCGTCGCAGAGGGCCTTGCGCAACGCGGGCTCGGTGACGGGTGGGCGCATCGCGCGGCACCTCGATCACAACTCCGTGGCGGCCTCGGTGTCGGCGCCAGACCCGCCCCGCAGGCGCATCGCGAGCACCAGGATGACCACCATGAGCCCGCCCTGCAGGTCGCTCACATACTCCGGCAGCGCGACGCCCGCGGCGGCCCCCGCGAGGCTCAGCACCACCCAACCGAGCATCGCGCGGTGCACCATCATCGCGCCCACCGCGGATGACACCGCCGTCAGCAGCATGTCGTTGACGAGCACCGCGTGCACCGGCGTCTCGAGCTGCGCCGCGAACACCCGGTTGACCAGCGAGGCCACCGCGATGGCCACGAAGGCCCCGACCACCCGGTGCCCGATGCTGTTCTGGAGCAGCCGGCGGCGGGCCAGCACGATCATCGCGGTGAGCACCGCCACCACGATGCCCTCGTACAAGATCAGGTCGTCGTGCGTGAGCTGGCCCGGACCGCCCGGCTGCAGGTGCGGCACCGCGGCCAGCACCGCGCCGAACACCAGCACCACTGAGAAGAAGGCGGTGCGCGAGCCCGCGCCGACGGCGAGGTCCTGGTCGCGCTCGAGCTGACGCAGGCGGTCCTGCGCCGCGCGGCGCGCCTCGAGCCGGGTGCCGAGGGCGTCGAGCTTCGCCGCCAGGTCGGGCCGGTCGCCGCCGATCTCCGCCAGCGTCGTGCGCGCGGCGTCCTCGCTCTCGTTCCGTAGATTCACCTCGAACATGCGCTCGAGGCAGACGCCCATGCCCGCCCGCGCGTCCGGGTTGTCGGGCCACTCGCGCAGCGCCTGCGCGAACCCGAACCGACACTCTGTCAGCAGCGTGTGCAGGCGCCGCCGATCGTCCGGCGTCTCCGCGGCGGCGAGCGGCCCCAGGGCCTCCGCCAGGCGGGCCGCGGCGGTCGCGCCCAGGGCCGTCGACGCGCGGTGCCGGAGGTAGTCGGTCACCGCCTGGCGAAACGCCAGCACCGTCGGGTACCGCTCCGACGGGTTCGCCCGCGTGGCCCGGTTGCAGATCGTCGCGAGCTCCGTCGGGACGTCGTCGCCGTAGACGTACGGCTCCGAGCGCAGCGCCGCGACCACGACCAGCGAGAGCGTCGCGCCGCTGTGCCGCGGCACTCCGGTGACCACGCAGTGCAGCGTCGCGCCGAGGAGGTAGACGTCCGAGCGGGCGTCCATGGAGTCGGCGCCGTCGCCGATCATCTCCGGCGCGAGGTAGCCGGGGGTGCCCGCCACCGCGGCGCCCTGCGTCCGCGCGCAGCCGTCGGGCCCGGTGCGCAGCGCGATGCCCCAGTCGCAGAGGTACACCTCCCCGTACTCGCCGATCATCACGTTCTCGGGCTTGATGTCCCGGTGCAGCACGCCGTGGCGGTGCGCGAAGTGCACGGCGTTGCAGACCTGCACCAGCACCTCGAGGTGCGCCACGAGGCGGTCGTCCGAGAAGGTCTCGAGGCGCGACCAGTACGGGTGCGCCGCGTCGCGCACGAGGTCGTACCAGGCCACCCCGACCACCCGCTTCATCACCAGCACCGGGAGCCCGTCCGGGCCGACGCCCAGCGCGTGCACCGGGACGATGTTCGGGTGCTCGAGCGAGCCCATCAGCACCGCCTCGCCCATCAGCGCGTTGGCGGCGACGAGCCCGCCGTCGGGCCGCGCGATCTTCACCGCGACGTCGCGCTCGAGCGACTGCTGCCAGGCGCGATGTACGGTCCCCATGCCGCCCTTGCCGAGCACGCCGAGCAGCACGATGTCGGGGTCGGAGTCGAGCGCCGCATCGACCGGTCGAGGGACCACGGAGAGCATCGGGAGCCGTTGGCCGCTCGGCGACGCCGGCGCGGTCTCCGACGAGGACGCCGGCGCGGGGGCCATCGACACGAAGCGCCGCGTCGCGCTGTGGGCGTCGAAGGGCGCGTCGGCGAGGCCCAGCGCGCGCAGAGACTCTTGCAGCCCGCCCGCGTGAACCGAACCGCCGTCACCAGACCCTTCGTGCATCGCCGTCCGCGTGAATGTCGCACGGCGACGCCCGCCGTGTCGCCTGTGCGCGCACCTCGTCCGGAAGGACGTCCGGCGCGCGCGGGCGTTGCGTGGGCGCGAGGCCGTCGCCCATGGTGGGGAAGGTCGCGGGCTCATGGCCCGACGCGAAAGGTACGATCGCTGATGGCGCGCGAAGACCGCGTACGGTTCCCAGGGCGAACCCTGTTTCTCACCGAAGACCCGTCGCTGCTGGCGCAACAGCTCCAGGGGGTCGACCTCGCGTGGGACCCGGCGCGCCCGCTCGTCGACAACATCTCCACCGACGAGATCACCCCCGGGTGGGTCTGCTACCACTACGATGAGACCCTCGCGGAGTAGCGCATAGGGCGTTCAATGGGGCACCCCCGCCCGGCACGGATTCGCTCGGGTTTACAGAGAACCCATGATCAGCAGGACACCGTCTCGCGAGCGCTGCCAAGAGCTCCCGGGACGCCGCCTTGGCGATCCAGACGGCGGTGGGGTTCGTGGGCACCGTCGACTCGCGCACGACCATCACGCCGCGCTTCGCGTCGACCACGCCGGGCGCCGCGGAGACCCGCCGCGTCGCGCAGAACTGGGTCGATCAGGCGCTGAAGTCATCCGTGTTCCTGCCGACGGTCTCGCTGTCGCTGGGGTACCGGCTCTTCTGACGGGCGTCTGGCCGGGTGAAGCCGCTTGCGCGCGGCGCCGAGTCGATGTCAGCAGTCAGTGCCTCCCACCCCGTTAGATGCCCTGCAAGATCTGCCGCGCGCCCGCGGACTACTTCGACGCCGTCGACTTCGCCAAGAACTGCTGCGAGCTCGCGGGGGTCGTGCTGCCCCGCACCGGTCGTACGGTCACGTACCTTCGGTGCGGCGCGTGCGGGTTCATCTTCACCACGTACTGCGACGCCTTCACCCCCGTGGACTTCGCGCGCGAGATCTACAACGACGACTACGCGCGGGTCGACCCGCTGTACCGGTCGATCCGCCCGGCGGCCAACGCGCGCCTGCTGCGCGAGGTACTCGCCGACGCGTGGGGCCTCGCCGCGCCGCCGCGCCTGCTCGACTACGGCGCGGGCGCCGGCGTGATCGCCGGTCTGCTCGGCGACCGCGCCGTGGTGCGCAGCTACGACCCGTTCTCCGCGGAGCACGCGGCGCGGCCCGAGGCGCGCTCGGAGATCGTGTTCTCCGCCGAGGTCATCGAGCACGTCACGGACCCCCTCGCGACGCTCGGCGCGATGCGCGACCTGCTCGCGCCCGGCGGCATGATTCTCTTCTCGACGATGATGGCGCCCGCCGACGTCGCCGTGGTGCGCGCGGCATGGTGGTACATCAGCCCCCGCAACGGGCACGTCAGCATCTACACGCACCGCGCGCTCGAGGTCGCCTGCGCGCAGACCGCGCTCCGCTACACCCCGCTCAGCGTCGAGTGGCACCTCGCCGAGCACCGCGACGCGCCGTGCGCCGTGCTCGACCGCGCCGCGCTCGGCGCCATCGTCGCGCGCCTGCCCACGGGCTTCGTCGTCGTCGAGTGAAGGGCGGGCGAGACGGTGCAGTTTCGGCCGCGAGGCCACAGCATGGTCGGCGAGATCTCGAGCGGCGACCTCTGCACGGTGGCGGTGCTCGCGGCGGGCGACATCGTCCTGTGCCGCGTGCACGGCAACCAGTACCTGCACCTGGTGAAGGCGATCCAGGGCGAGCGCTTCCAGATAGGCAACAACCGCGGCGGCATCAACGGCTGGATCACCCGTCGACAGATCTTCGGTCGCCTGCTCGCGGTCGAGCCGGGACGCGCGCGCGCCGGCTCGCCATCGCGCCTCGCGGCACACCGCGAGGCCTCGGGCGCTTCGCCAAGGCGCGGTTGAACGAAGCCGCGGAGCCTCCGGGCGGCCGGCAGTCGTCGATGTGGGAAGAGGGTTGGCCATCGATCCACGGCTGCACCCGCCGCGGGGCAGTCGATGGCGGCCCCCACGGGCCGCTACCCGAGGCGCTTACCCTCCTCGGTATTCAGCAGGTCCAGCGGGCTGCGCAGCGTCGCGCGACGCGCCTCGGAGAGGTGCGTGTAGCGGGCCGTGCTCTGGAGCGACCGATGCCCCAACAGGATCTGCACGGTGCGCAGGTCGGTGCCGATCTCCAGCAGATGGGTCGCGAACGCGTGACGCGGGAGGTGGGGATAGACGCGGAGCTTGAGGCCCGCGCGCTCGACCGCCGCCCGCAGGGAGAGCTTCACCGCCGCGCGCGTCAGCGCATTGCCCCGGGCCGGAACATAGAGACTGGCGAACAGCAACTTCCCCTTCGGACGACTCTCTCGCCAGTAGGTGCGGAGCGACTACCTTGTCTGCGATTTTCGCCCTGCTACTCGTCATCGGGAGTTCCCGACCCATCGTGGGAGGAGTTCGCTTGCACCGGGCGATGGGTCACCGTAGGCACAGAGGGTGTTGTGCTGCCCTGAGGGGTCACATCCCTTCGTTTTATCGGAGGCTAAGGCGCGTTGAACTTCTGGCTCGAGCAGAGCGGCCATCGCATTTTCGTCAGCCCTGTGGGCGTGCTCGTCGGCCGCGATGCGTGTTGCGACGTGGTGCTGTTGGCGCCGCAGATCAGCCGACGGCACGCGCTCCTTCGTGCGACCGACGACGGCCTCGAGATGTTGACCTTCGGACGACACCCGACGCGACTCAACGGTGACCCCTGCGCTCCCTCGGTCTGGGTGCAGTTCGGCGACGAGATCGACTTCTGCGGACAGGTGTTCAGGGTGGTGCCTGGCGCCGCTCCGAGAGGTTCAGAGCCCGATCTTTCCTGGGGCATCGAGCGCTGCGCGGGGGTGCTGTTTCCCCTTTCCGAGCAGACTGTTCGCGTCGGCGGATCGGCGAGCGACGACCTCGTCATCGTCGGCTGGGAGCCCTCGGTGTTTCTCATCCATCGGGTGGCCAACGGCGTCGTGCTCGAGGCCATGAGGGATGGCATCGTCCGCGGGGTACCACTGCCCGCCGGGGAGTGCGTGACGCTCGCTTCCGGCGATCGCATCGCATACATGGGGCAATCCCTCAAGGTCATCGCGCTTCCACGCGATCCGACCACGATCACCGAAACGATGCTCGGCGCTGACCTCGCCACGGGCGTCGAGCTGTTGTTTCTCCCCATCGGCGGGCGGCTCACCGTGCGCTACGGGTCGCGCGTGTGTGCGGTGTACCTGCCCGAGCGCCGCTGTGACCTCATCGCGTCGCTCCTGCGTCCGGGGACTAACCTCGCGTGCGGCGATCCGATCCCCGTGGCAGTGCTCGTCGAGCGCATCTGGCCGGGCGGCAACCAGACCCGCATTGACCTCAACACACTGATCTTTCGTACCCGAAAAGACCTCTTGAGGAGCGAGATCGACGGAGCCACGCTCATCGAGCGAACGGGCGGTGGCGTGCGCCTTCGACTCGCCGCGGGCGCTCCCGTGGACATCGTGTAGAAGCCGTCGGAAGTGCCGGTGCAGCCCGCGGTGATATCGCGGTGACATAGACCGCGACGAAGTCGCCCGGCTATGTCTTCGATGCCGCCCCGCAGCCGCAGGGGCGCATTCGTCTCCCTCTGCACCCGAGAACATCACCATGAAGCGCACCGCCCTCCTCCTTGGCACCCTCCTCCTCGGAGCGTGCTCATCCGACAACTCCACGCCCACGACCGCCGACGCGGCATCCGCGAACACCGACGCGCCTCCCGGTCGTTGCACCGCGCGGCTGGTTCGACTGCGCACGGGCCCCGACTCGGCGTGCGGCGGCCAGAGCGCCCACTACTGGCCCATCGGCCTCGCCGCCACCGACTGCCATGGCTGGCGCGCCCTCGACACCGGCGGCCGCTCGCACGACAACTCCGCCAACACGATCCGCTGCAACGCCGACGGGTCGTTCTCGTTCATGCAGTTTGCGGGCAACCTCAACTGCACGGGCACCGGCACCGTGAAAACCTATCGGCTCAACATGTGCGCGCAGGACACCCCTCCGTCGCTCTACACCGTGGCCGACGACCTCACCTGCTGCAGCGCCCCCGACAGCGCCGCGTGCACCACGGGCAACCCCTCGGTGAGCGTGGCCGGGGCGACGATCTACCTCAACGGCACTACCTGCGCGAACTGACCACGGGCGTTGTTTAGCGAGCGAGCGCGGCCCCGAAGCCAGGGGTCGCGTCGTCGAAGGTGACATCGGGCGCAGGGCCCGGACCTCGGCCCAGGCGACCGAAATACACATGCACTCTCCCCGGTTGGGGCGATCGTGGAGAGGTCACCGCGAGGTCGGGAAGGCCGTCGCCGTTGACGTCTCCCGGCCCCGCGACCGCCGCGCCGAAGGCCACCTCGCCCATCGGCGGCAACGCCACGCCCACAGGCATCTCGAAGCGCGGCAACTCCGTCTCCGGGAGCGTCGTCGGCGATGACCCCGGCGGGCTCGCGCGACCGAAGAACACCGCGCCGCAGTGGCCCGCGATGAGGCTCGCGACGTCGTCGAGGCCGTCACCGTTGATGTCACCCAGGGGCGTGGTGGCGGCCTCGAGGCTCATGAGCGCCCCCGCCGGGAGCACGCACGGCAAGGGGTTCGGCTGCGCGCTCGCCCACCCGCCGACCCCGCGCGTCGCAGGCCCTCGCAGCACGAGCGAACTGCCCGCGGCGAGCCCCCCGAGCAGCAGGTCGGCGACGCCGTCGCCGTCGATGTCTCCCGCGGGATAGAGCCTGCGCCCGGCGCTCGCGAGCCCGACGCGCGTGGACTTGATCGCCCCGAAGACACCGCTCGGAGATCCTGCAAAGACCATCACGAAGCCGCGGCCGGCGTTGGTCGGGTCGCCGGGATCGGTGTAACCCGGTAGTCCTACCGCGAGGTCGGTGTACCCGTCGCCGTCGCGGTCGCCCGCGCTCGCGAGCGCCATCGTGGGCTCGCGGCTCGACCCCGCCCCCAGCAGCGCGCCCGTCGGCCGCGCGGGCGTCCCCGTCGCAGCGCCGTGAAAGATCAAAACCCGCGTGTGCGTCGCGGTTTGCGACGACACGGCGATGTCGCCGTAGCCATCGCCGTCGAGGTCGCCCACGCCCGCCGCCGCGGCGCCGAGCACCTCGTCGGGCTGCGTGGCGGTGAGCGTCACGTGGCGGGTGTAGCGCCCGCTCGCATCGGCAAAGAGCACGTACACCCGCGACGGCAGGTCGGTGACCATCACCTCCTGTCGCCCGTCGTCGTCGGTGTCGCCTGCGACGGCGACCGCCTCGGCGAAGCGAGGCCCCGCCCCGTCGGGCGCGAAGGTCACCGCCCGGGTGCCCGTCCGTGGATCTACGATCACAAAGGCACCGCGCGCCGCGCCGACCGTCGCCGCGGGGAGCGGCGCGCCGACGAGAAGCTCCGTCTGCCCGTCGCCGTCGAGGTCAGGCAGCGCACGATCGCCCGCGGTGATCGAGCCTGGCGCACGGGCGCTGGGCACTTCGAACCACCGCGGCGTCGTCGCCATCGCGCCGCGCGCGAGCGACCACCAGTAGCGCCCCGGAGCCATGGGCGTAGGAGCGGTCCACGCGCAGAAGCGCACGCCGCGCACGAAGGGGCCGGTCTCCTCGCGCGCCGCGTCGCCCGCGGGACAATCCCGCGTGCGGCAGATGCGCAGCGTCGCCGTGCAGCCCTGGTCGTCGATCCACGTGAGCTTCGGTCGCGCCGCGCTGAGCAGGGTGGCGGTCGGCGGTTGCACTGCCGCGAGGGGCCGCAAAGCAGGTCGCGGCGGTGCGTCGATGGAGGCGTCCGCGGAGGCGGGGCGAAGGGTCCAGCTGTCAGGTACGCAGCCCAGCACGACCGTCAACAGCACCGGACTCAAGACGACCTTCACTGCGCGGCACCTTCTCAGGTCGGTGCGAGAACTTCCACTGGCAACACCACCCGGTGCGAGCGGTCACTCTCCCGCCGGGGCTGCTGGGCATCGGATCACCGCCCAGGGCGCCCTTCCGCGCAGGTCCGCGGGGCTACATGCACCCGCTGAAGTCCGTGATGCGGCCCCAGGTGCCCGGCGGCGTGTCCTCCGTACAGTCGGTGAGGGTGTACGCCTTGACGACACCGGCGGGGTTCGTGCCGCCGCTGCACGTCAGCGAGGTCCACTGGGTGTACGTGAACGTGCTCGCGCCGCAGGTGAAGCGGCTGCTCGAGTTTTCGTGGCCTGCTCCAGTGGTGCTCGAATGGCAACAGGTGCTCCCGTAGTGAACCGGGAGCCGCTGCGAGGCGACCATGGTCCCCGTGCAGGAAGCGTTGCGCCAGCGACCGATGGTGACCCAGCGCTCGAGCGCGGCGTCGCAGGTCCCCGCGGTGCCGCTGTCAGCTCCGCCGGTGACGCTGTCTGTAGAACATCCCGCCAGCTGCGAGGCCGATAGAAAAAGGCATACAGAGATCGCGCGGGAGTGGGTATTCATGACTTCTTCCTGGTGCCAACGGCACCCGTCGAAAGATGCTGACTGTAATGTATCCGATACACCTTGAATGGCCTGTACCGAGAACCTCCTGGCACTCGCCCGCCGCTACCGGACCACGGCAGCGCCGAACTCGTCACTCACGGCGCTGCCGCTGCCGAGCGTGGCCGACACCGACGACGTGGGAAAGCCCGTCGGGCTCGACATGTACAGGTACGCGCGCGACCGACCCGGGGCTCCCACCAGGATGTCTGCATAGTTGTCTCCATTGACATCGCCTACGCCTCCTACGCTGGCGCCATAGTCGACGTCCTGCTCGCTGACCTCATGGGTCCACCATGCAGTCTCAGAGATGCCACTCGGCATTCCGCGGTAGATGTTCACCCGTCCCCCTGTCCGGATCCACTCAGGCGCCGAGAAAGTCCGCGTGTCCTTGGTTCCCACCACAATGTCAGCATAACCGTCTGCGTCGAGATCCCCGGCTCCTGCCACAAATGACCCATGCTCATACAGAGACGTCCCTCCCTGGTCTATCATACTCTGAGGATAGGACAATAGGCCGGAAGTCCCACCTAGATATAAACTAAAATAGGGAATGTTGTAGCCAATAGTAGCATAAGCGCTCATCAGGACATCTGCGTAGCCATCGCCGTTGACGTCGCCGGCTCCGGCCACCGAATAGCCGAAAAAATCAGATGCACCGCAGTATCTGTTGGGGGAGAACTGCAGGCCTGTCATGCTTCCAAGATAGAGGACAACTCTTCCGGAATTGCCGCGCCCGGTACCACAATCATCTAGATATGTGCCGATCAAGATATCGTCGAAGCCGTCTCCGTTGACGTCTCCCGCCCCGGCCACCGAGAGTCCGAAACCGAGGTAATCCTGGCTCAGGCGGTACCCGGCGGTATTCGGAAGCCCCGTCGCGCTCCCCACGTAGATGTTGGCGACCTGAGCCGCAGAACGGCCAACAATGATGTCCGCGTAGCCGTCACCGTTGACGTCGCCCGCGCTTGCGACGCTGTCGCCCGTGGTGATCGTCGTGGCAGGGCTCGCTGGCAGGGTTCCGCTTCTTCCGAGATAGATGAGTGTTTGGCTAGTGGCCAGTACCGCAAGGTCGCCATAGCCGTCGCCGTTGACATCGCCCGCGCTGGCCACCGAAGAGCCAAAGCGAGAGAGCCCCGTAGGTGGGTGGAGGGTGACCGAGGGAGTTGTCGAGATGCCTGACGCGCTGCCAAGGTACACCGTGACGCGCCCCCCTCCCGCGTAGCCAGGCGCGCCCACCGCCACGTCGGAGTAGCCGTCGCCGTTGACGTCGAGCGTGGTCCCGCCGCTGGTGTTCACGGGTGCGCTGCGGTGACCCACCCGAAACCACCACGCGGGCGAGTAGCCGGTGCTGAAGCGACCCGTGTTGGTGCGCCCGCGCAGACGCCACCAGTGGATCCCTGGTGTGAGGGTGAGTCCCACGGTGACCGTGCCGCCCTCGGCGTCCTGGCTCCATTCCACGTTGCCGCAGGTTCGCGTGGAGCAGACCTGAACGCGCGCAAGGTCAATGCCGCGAGGCATCGCCCACCGCAGAAGCGGTGTTTGCGAGCTTACCGTCGCCATCGCGAGCGGCCTGATCGCCCGCGGCGTGGGGATCTGCGAGCAGCCGTTGGCAGGATTGCCATCCAGGTAGTCGTATCCCGAAGAGCAGGTCGTACTGGCATTGACGCAAGTCCCTGCCGTGCAGACCTGATCGGCGAGGCAGGTGTTGCCGCAGGTCCCGCAGTTGTATGGGTCTAGAGAGAGGTTACGGCACGTCCCTGCGCAACCCGTGGTGCCCGCCGCCGAGCACGACACTGCACATGCTCCCCCCTGGCACACCCGGCCCGCGGGGCACACCACGCCGCACCCGCCGCAGTGGTTCACGTCGTTCACCAGGTCGCGACACACCCCCGTGCAGGTCGCCATGCCGCTCCCGGTACAGGCCGCGCACGCGCCGTTCGTGCAACTCTGATCCGTCGGGCACACCCGACCGCACGCGCCGCAGTTGGAGCGATCCGTGAGGAGGTTCACCTCGCAGCCGTTGGTGCCCGTCGCGTCACAGTTGGCGTAGCCCGCGGAGCAGGTTCCGCCGGAGCAAACGCCGATCCGGCAAGCGGCTGTGGCGTGCGCGGAGGCAGGGCACACATTTCCGCAGGCACCGCAGTGTTGAGTGTGGGTTTCGAGCCGCACTTCGCAGCCGTTGGCCGCGTCGCCGTCGCAGTCGGCGTAGCCTGTACGGCAGATCGCAAAGGAGCGCAGGACCTCTGCGTTGGGGGGGGTTGCAGCCCCGCGGTACACCGTCGCGCGCCGTGCAGTGCCCGCCGAAGTGCTCTGGTCGAAGAGCACGAAGTCGGTGTACCCGTCGCCGTTGACGTCGCCGAGCGCATCCCCGCTGCGAAACTCTGCAGTTGTGGCCTGGAAAGAGAAAAGGTAAGTGCCGGACGGTCGTCCTGGCGCGATGGAGACAATGTTGCTCCGGACCCCGCCGAGGTCGGCAAAGCCGTCACGGTTTACGTCCCCCGCGGAGAAGCCCTGAGGTCCGTTGTAGAAGTCGTGTGGGGAACTCCCGGGAATTCCGGTCGCAGACCCGTACCAGGTTCGCGTTTCGCCGCGGTCGGAGGGGGCAACGTCGCAGTAGCCGTCTCCGTTGAAGTCCGCCATGGCCACCGTTTGGCCAAAGAAGTCTTCTGTGGTGGAGAAGCTGAGCGTGCGATGGACCGTCGCACTGATCCCGGCGGAGCCGCCGAGATAGATCCTGACCATCCCATAGGCATGATTGCGCGGGACGCCGACGCTGAGGTCTGCGTAGCCGTCGCCGTTGACATCGCCCGCGGCCAGTCCGGCGCCGAAGTTGTCGTCATTGGTATCAGAGGAGGTCCCGTTCAGGGTGCGCGCAGGGCTGGTCGAGAGGCCCGTGGCCGAGCCGTGATAGATCCGAACCGTTCCGCTCAAGGTCGTGCCGCGACCCGACACGGCCACGTCGGCGTAGCCGTCGCGGTTGGCGTCGCCGATGCCCTGCACCTGCTGGCCGTAGTGCATGGTGGTGTCCGAGAGAACATCGCCCTCTACGGTCCATGTCGGCGTCGTGGCGAGACCCGTGGCGCTCCCGAGATAGACCTCGGCCCGCCCCCGCTCTCCATTGGAGTCCGGCGCGCCCACGATCAGGTCGCCGAAGCCGTCACCGTTGGTGTCTCCCGCGCTCGCCACCCACGAGCCGAATTTGTCTCGCAGCCCAGCGCTCGTCAGCGTTGTGGTCGGCGTCGCAGCGAGGCCCCCGGAGCCTCCGAGATACACTTGCACGACGCCGCGATCGTAGGCGTACTCCTCGGCCCCGATGGCAAGATCGCCGTACCCGTCACCGTTGACGTCGAGCGTCGCCCCGTTGCTGCTATCGACCGCGAGGGAGGTTCGGGCCCCGACACGGAAGTTCCACACGGGGGAGTAGCGCGTGCCGACGCGCCCGGAGGCGGTACGCCCCGCGAGGCGCCAGAAGTGAATTCCGGTCGTGAGCGGCGCGGGAACCGTCGAGCTCCCCGATGTCACCGAGAGCGTCTGCTCCACCGACGCGCAGGCCCGGTCGGCGCAGATCTGCACCTGTGCGCCCGTCGTGAGGGATGCCAGCAGCCAGGTGAGGCGTGGGGCCTGCCGCGTGGTGGTCGCGGTCGAGAGCGGCGCGACGGGCCTCGGCGGAAGGATTCGCTCGCAGCCGTTGGCTTCGTTGCCGTCGAGGTTCTCGTAACCGGTGGGACAGGTCACGGCAGGGCCGACACAAACCACGCCCATGCAGGTCTGACCGTCCCAACAGGCACGGTCGCAGGCGCCGCAGTTGAGGCGGTCGTTGTAGGCGTACAGTTCGCAGCCGTTGGCCGCGTCGCCGTCGCAATTGGCCCAGTAATTTAAGCATTGGCCGACGCCGCAACGGCCTCCGGAGCACCCGGCGGTGGCATGCGGAGGGACGGGGCACACGATGCCGCACGCGCCGCAGTTGGAGAGACCCGTGAGGAGGCTCACCTCGCAGCCGTTCCGATTGCTTTGGTCGCAGTCGGCCCAGTCGTCCTGGCAGCCCGTCCATATGCAGTCATAGAAACATGACAGCCCCCAATCCACGTGGCTGCGGTCCGTGCAGATTGCGTCGCAGTAGTGGCTCCGCGTGCCGCAGTCGACGCCGGGGGTTTCGCAGGAGACGCAGGCGCCTGCGAGGCATCCCTGAGCCGCGGGGCACACGTTGCCGCAGGCGCCGCAGTGCGAGGCGCTCCTGGCCGTGTCGATGCATCGCCCGCCGCACGCCGCGAGAGGTGACGGACACGTCGCACGACAAGCGCCCGCGACGCAGAAGGGCTCGGTGGCACTGCACGAGACGCCACATGCAGCGCAGTTCGCGGGGTCGCCGGTGAGGTCGACGCAGGTTCCGCCGCAGAGCGTACGGTCGCTCGGGCACGCGCAGGCTCCCGCGGAGCACGTCTGCGTGGCCGGGCACGCCGCCTCGCATGCGCCGCAGTGGAGCGCATCGCGCGTGAGGTCGGTGCAGACGCCCTCGCAGCGCACCTGACCGGGGCCACATGCGGCAGCCTCGGCCGAAAGGGCGTCGAAGGTGACATCCACAAGCACCGCGTCGTCGGGCGCAACGCCCTCGGCGGTGGCGTCCATCGGCGCGAGGCCCTCGCTGGCACAACCGAGGGCCAGAACGGCGGCGACGGTCAAGCGCCAGAGCGAGAAAGAAGATGCGGATCGTTGCATGAGCACCTCGGTGAGGCCCTGGTTGCGGTCCGCGGCAAAACCCTGTTGGGGTGCCGCGCCACGGAGAGGCTGAGCGAGGTAAGCCAGCGCCGTCGCCGACGGCAATGTCGCGCCGATATCACCGGCGCGGTGCCATCACGGCGCGGGTGCCACGCCCGCCTGGCGGGCAGCGCGCACGTCCACAGTGTTGAAGTACTCCGCCGTCAGCGGGATCGACGCGAGCTGCTGGCGGCCGGCGTTGAAGGCGACCTCGAAGGGCTGCGACTCGAGCAGCGTGGTTTCGAGAGGCCAGAGCACCGCGGCGCCCGCGCTCGCGGGGCGAGAGCGCAGCGCGACGAGGGCGTGGGTGTTGGTGTAGACGAGCACGGGATCGAGGCCGAGGCGCTCGAGGAGGCTCGCGAAGAGAAACGCGCCCTCGATGCAGTTGCCGGTGCGGGTGGCGAGCACCTCCGCGGGCGTGCGGAGGTGTTGCGCGCCGGCGTAGAAGCTGGCCGAGATGTCGGTGTAGGTGATGCCCCGTGTGCGAAGGGCGTCGTACACGGCGCGCAGGGCGTCTTCGGCGACGTCTTCACGCGAGTTCGAGCGCGTCCAGGCGACACGTACAGCGGCGGAACCGGGCGCGTTGAGCACGAGCACGTACCAGCCGCCGCTCGTCGAGGTGAAGCTCTGCGTCGCGCCCTGCTCGCTCGCGGGCCACGCCTGCGCGGCGACGCCCGAGCGATCGCTCTGCCATGCCGCGTAGGCGCTCGCCCGAAAGAGCGCCACGTCCACGGAGCGTGCGCCGTCGATCGCCCCGACCTCGAGCGCCAGCGTTTCGCCGGGCTCGAGATAGACGTTTTCGTAGGCGTAGCTCCCCGGCGCAATGGCATGGCTTCGGGGGCGGCGCGGCCGCTCGTAGCCGTGCAGTGCGCCGGGCCACGCACTTCTCGCTTCGACAGCGGCCTGGAGGGAGACCACCGAGGGGTCGTCGGGGCGCACGAAGACCGCGCTGAGCGCGTCCATCGCCGGCTGCGAGACATGGTCGCTCGGGGGCCCCCACACGATGTCGCCCGCGGGCAGCAGGTCGAGCGCGAGGTAATCGCTGAGCGTAAACCCCGCGCCGATCATCTCGACGCTGTAGGTCACCTGCCCGCGCGTCGCCTCGGTGAGCGCCCGGACACGCGCGGCGGAGAAGGTCGGGCTCACGCACGCGCGGGTGGTTCCCGTGGCGGGCACGGCGACGCTACGCACGGCCGCCGCGTCGGTGTACCCTGGCACATCGACGGTGATGCGGGCAGTGTGGGGCGCGCCGTCGAGGCTCGCGAGGGTGAAGCACGCGACCTCCATCTCGATCGGGTGTCGCACGGTGGCGCTGCCGATGAGGTGCGAGAGGTACAACGGGAGCGAGCGCGAGCCGAGCGCGGGCGGACGCACGACAGGGTGCGTCACGCTGACGTTGAAGGGGAGGGCGGCGCTCAGGCAGTTGCGACGGAAGCACATGCTCCCGGAAGGGCAGGCGCGGCCGCAGGCCCCGCAGTGGGCGGGGTCCGACGCGGTGAGCACGCAGGCCCCGCCGCACGACGTCTGCGGGGCTTCGCAGCTCGGCGCACAGCGCCCCGTGAGGCACGTTTCACCCGCGGCGCAGGCCCGGCCACACGCGCCGCAGTGGGCCTGATCGCTCGTGGTGTCGACGCAGCGGTCCGCGCAGAACACCCGCGCCTCTGTGCAGCCGCCGCCGCACGAGCCGTCGTTGCACCACTGTCCCGCGCCGCACGCGCGACCGCAGGCCCCGCAGTGCGCGGGGTCGCTCTGGAGGTTCACGCAGCGACCGCAGTGGGTGAGCCCTTCGGCGCAGTGGGCGTCGGCGATCTCGCCCAGCACGGCAGGGCTGCCGTCGGACGGTACCGAGGCGTCGAGGCTGCCGTCACACCGACACGCCAGGAGCGCCGTGCTCGTCGCGTTGCACACCTGCGTACCCACACGACCATTCGTGCATGTACACGGACGTTCGACATCGGCCGGGCAGGCCGAGGGCGCGGGGTCGGAGCATCCGAGGGTGGCGCAGAACCACAGCCCGAGCGCCAGGGAGGCGAGCCGAAAGGCGAAGGTGGCGGTTTTCATCGGGGTAGTGGGGCGATGCCGTGCGCGCGCGCGGTCGCGATGTCCTGTGCGTGGAAGTAGGGTGCCCGGCTGCGGGCGTTGGCGACGGCACGAAGCCCGTCGTCGAACGCCGCGTCGAAGCCGCCGGGCCTGAGGTTCGAGAGGTCGAGGGCCCACACCAGGGGCTCCGAGGCCGCGCCCAGTACGAAGCGCGAACGCACGCCGAGGTAGACCTGTTCGTCGGTGTAGAGCAGCACGGGCTCCATGCCGACGAGTTCGACGAGGCTCGCGGCGAGCATCGCGACATCGACGGTAGAGCCGCTTCGCGTGCTGAGCACCTCGACGCTGCGGCGCATCTGCGTGAGACCGTGGAAGGTCGCCGCGGTGACGGGCGTGACTGCGACACCCCGCGCGACGAGCGTGTCGTACACCGCGCGGAGGAGGTCTTCGACGACGTCTTCGCGGGTGTTGGAGCGCGACCAACGGACCTCGACAGGCGTCGCGGAGCCCGCCGAGGCTGTAAGCGCGAGCACGTACCACCCGGGCGTCCCAGGACGGCGCGTGAGCGCGGCGCCGACCCCGACGCCCGACCAGCGCGCGCTCGCGGCGGCACCGTGGTCGGTGCGCCACGCACCGTACTGCGCGGGTGTCAGGAGCGTGAGATCGACCGCGTCCCCGGTGGCCGACAGGATCTGGATGTCGAGCGCCTCTTCGCCCTCGAGGTAGAGGTTCTCGTAGGCATAGCCCTCGATGGGCACGGTGGCAGAGCGGGTCCAGGTGCCGCGATCGTAGGCCCGCAGGCCAAAGCCGCCGGGAAAGACGCTCAGCGCCTCGACGGTGCGAAACAGCCCCTCGATCGGTCGCGCGTGCGGCATGACCCAGACGGCGCTGAGTTCGTCCATCGCTTCGCGGCCCACCGCGGCGAAGGGAGGATCCCAGGTGAAGACATTGCCCGGCAGCAGCGTGGCGGACTGCACGGCGCGCGTCATGGCCGCGGCGGACCCCTGCGCGTCGCGCACGGAGGCCGCGAGCGTGATGGGCATCGGGGCCCGCAGTTGCGCGAGGTCGGCCACGGCGAAGACCGGGCTCATGCAGGGCGAGGCGTTGACCCGCGGGTTGAGAAAGAACGTGCGCTGCACGGCGGCGGAGTACGGCGTCGCTTCGATGGCGAGGCCGACGGCGCGGGGCATCGAGGCCGCCGAGGCCGCGAGCGAGAAGCACACGGACGCGGGCACCAAGGCGCGGCTGGTGACCTCCGCGTCGCCGTACAGGTGGGCCAGAAACGTCGGAAAATACGGCGAACCACCGGGGTTTGGCAGCAGTCCCGAGCCGAACCGCATACTCGCCGCGAAGGGCAGCGCGGCCGCGACGCAGGCGCCGCCCACGCAGTCTTGCCCCGCCGCGCAGGCGTTGTCGCAGCGCCCGCAGTGCCCGAGCGTTCCGCTCACATCGATGCACGCCGCGGCCGACGCGCACCATGACTGCCCCGGAGCACAGCCGGGCACGCACGCTCCGCCCGCGCAGGTGAGCCCTGCGCCGCAGTGCTCGCCGCAGATGCCGCAGTGGGCGATGTCCGTAGCCGGATCGACGCAGTGGTTGTCGCAGACGGTGCGCGGCGCGACGCAGCCCCGCGCACACGCGCCATCGAGACAGTAGTCTCCCTCGCTGCACGCATGGCCGCAGGCGCCGCAGTGGAGCGGGTCGGCGGTCACATCAACGCACCGACCGCAGTGGGTGCGCCCCGAGGCGCACGAGGTCGCGGTCGCCGTGCGGGCGTCGCGGGGCGGCGCATCGAGGATGGCCATGCTCGCATCGGCGACGCGCGCATCGCCGTCAGCAACGGTCGCGTCGGAGCGGCCCCCGCCGTCGCCGGTGCTCGCGTCGGAGATCGATGCGTCCTCCGCGGTGCGGGGCTTACACGTGCACGGGCCGAGGCCATCGCCCGAGGGCGCGCAGACCGAAGCCCCCACGGCCCCGCCATCGCAATGGCAAGCCGTCGATTCTCCCGGGATGCACACCCTTTCCCCGTTGCACGCCGAGCCGCAGATGCTGGATGTCAATACAACAATAACAGCCGCCCAAAAACGTCGCGCCACCTGCGAATGCACGTCCATGTCTTCCTATCTGGGCTGACACATCGATGCGGCCTCGAGGTCGCTCCGCCGTGGCGCAACCGTCGATGGAGCGCCCGTCGATTCAACGCGAGCCGTGGCGCGTGGCGCAATGTCACCCCGATATCACCCGCTCCCCTTCGACGAGCGGACGCGTGAAGGCTACGTTCCTAACGTGGAGGTGGTTTAGGATGCCGCGCGTGGTGGAGCGCTGCGCCGACGACGTGTTTCAACTCTCGGGTCATCTGCTCGAGGGGCGGTACGCGGTGCATGGAGTCGTCGCCCGCGGCGGTTCGGGCGTTGTCTACAAAGCCACGCGCCTCGACCTTGGGGTGCCCGTGGCGCTCAAGGTGCTGCACATTCCGCCGCGGCTTCGGGGCGCTTCCGAGGATGCGCTCGTTGAGCGCTTTCGCGTCGAGGCGCGCATCCTCGCGGGGCTGCGTCACCATGCCATCGTGCGGGTATACGAGCTCGGCGCGCTCGCCCACGCAGTGGCCCCCAACGGGGGCGTGTGGATGGCCCTCGAGTGGCTCGACGGCGTCACCCTCGACCGCGATCTCGCCGCTCGCGATGGCCTCGGGCGCTCGCCGCGCGCAGTGTTGGCGCTCCTCGCGCCGGTCTTCGATGCACTCGCATGCGTGCATGCGCAAGGCATCGCGCACCGCGATGTCAAGCCCGCCAACCTGATGCTCGCGGCCACAGCGCGCGGTGACATCGATCTGCGCGTGCTCGATTTTGGCATCGCAAAAGTGATGCTCCCCGATGAGTGCGCGGGCACGGGAGTCACCGACACCCGGAGCGATCACGCATCGTTCTCGCTGAGCTATTCCGCACCCGAGCAGGTGGCACGCGCGCGGACGGGCCCATGGACCGACGTCCACGCACTCGGCCTGCTCGTGATCGAACTGCTGCTGGGCACCCGCGCCTACGCGAGCACGGACAGTTTTTCTCTCTACGGCGAGGTCATGTCTCCCGCGCGCCCCACGACGGCCCGCGGCGGCCGCGATCTGGGCCCGTGGGAGCCGGTGCTCCGCAAGGCGCTGGCGCTGCAACCAGGCGATCGGTACGCCGCGGCGGGCGCGATGCACGAGGCCCTCGCCGCCACCGTAGACGAAGCCGAGGCGCGCTGGGCGCGTCGCCTGACGCTCGACGCCGCCCCGCACGGCGGTACGACAGAGGGTTTCGAGGCTCGACGCCGCGGTCCCAGCGCTCGCATCGTCGCGGCGCTCGCCATCGTGGCGCTCGTGCCGATGGGCTGGCGCGTGCCTCGCGCCCCAGAAAGGCTCGCGACGCCCCGCGTGAGCGTCGCGCCATCCAACGCATACGCAGCGGTCGCCGATGGGCAAGGCCCCGTGGAGCCCGCCGCTCCAGCGGCTCACGGCCTCGCGACGGGCGGGGCATCCATGGAGCGTGCGGGTGTCGTCCGGCCCTCGGCGTCGCGTGCTGCGCGTCCCAGAGGCCGACGCACCGCACCCTCGCGCGGGGCGACGACGACGCCGCGGAGCACACCCTCCGTCGAAGTCGTTGAGCCGGATATCGAGATCGACTGAGATGCGCGAGCCTCTGCGGATTGCGCTCGGGTTCTGGCTTGGGCTCGCTCCCGCTGCGCTCGGCGCCAGGTCGTCGTACGCGCAGGAGGGGAGCAACGAGCGCGTGCGCCGCGAACTCATCCTGCGTGCGCAGCGCGCGCGCGGAGCAGGCGATCACCGCGAGGCCCTCGACGCCGCCACGCGGTCGATGGAGATGCGCAGCTCGCCGTCGATCGAGTATTTCGTCGCGCGGGAACACGACGCCCTCGGCCATCGCGACGAGGCGCACCGACTGGCTACGCGCTGCGTACGTGCGGCCGAGACCGAACCCGCCCTGCGCGACCGCGACCTCTTGCTGCGCGCCTGTGCGTCCATCGTCGCGCGCACGGCTCCACCCGTGGTCGCGGTTCCGGAGCCCGTTCCATGGCCGCGGCCCCCGGTGGGAGCCCCCGCACCTGCGGTCTTCCCAGCCCTCGCGCAGAGCCGTGACCGATCCCCGACGCTCGCCCCGATGCCTCGACCGGGAGGTGCCCCGCGGCCCCCCGTCGCGGGTCCGTGGATACTGGGTGGCGCAGGCCTCGCGAGCGTCGTGGCATCGGGCGTACTCTTCGTTGTTGCCGCCGAGGCGCAGCGTGAGCGCGATGCGCTCTGTCCTGCAGCGCCGCTGCACTGTGATCCCGCGGCCGTGGCCTTCGACGATCGGTACCGCGCCGCGCTCGTTGCGGGCGACGTGGCGAGCATCGTCGGTGGGGCCGCCCTGCTGACGGGTGCGCTCTGGTGGACCGTGCCCAGGGTGGGCCATCGCGCAGCCGCGCCGGTGCTCGTGACGGTGCAACGAGGCGGTGGAGCGTTTGCGCTGGGGGCGCGCATCGCGTGGTAGGGCGACGGGTCCGGATGTGCGGCGTGCACCACGCTCGACGCGCTCCCCAGCGCGACTCGCGGTGCCCGCGTAGGGGCTACTGAAAGGTCGCTCGTCCATCCTGCGGGGGTACGCGTACACCTGCTCGGCGCCGACAAAGGATGCCTTGGCGCAGGCCACCCAGTCGGTTCGGCAGCGCGCCGCGTGGATGGGCCGCAGCGTCGTGCGCGTCTACGAGAACATCGCCAGCGAGGCCAACTGGACCACCCTCCGCCTCGTGGGTCGCGGCCCGGGCGGCGCCAACCACGCGGCCATCGGGGCCGCAGGTGCGGGTCACCACGGGCTCGGTCACCCAGCGCCGCGACGTGCAGGGCAACTGGGGCCTCGCGGGCCTCGGCACCGAGCTCCCGGTGCACGTGGGCCTCGGAAGCAACTGCACCCTCGACCGCATCGAGGTGCGCTGGCCCGACGCCGCCCGCACGGTCGAGACCTTCACCGACGTGCGGGCCCACTACGGCCTCGAGATCGTCCAGGGCGCCGGGCGGGTGCAGTAC
>CAIOSS010000682.1 GCA_903860995.1 uncultured delta proteobacterium
AGGAGCTGCGATCACCTGACAGCTCATCGTGAAACGCAGCCCTTCCAGGAGCCCCTCGCCATTCATGGAGAGGGGCGCGCGGCAGCGGGGGTGAGGTCTGCGCGAGCTTCGACGCATGGTCCAAAATCAGGACGACCCGGGCGTGGCCATCGAGGATCTCGTGTTCGCTGTAGAGCGCGAACCAGAACGAGTGCCCGCTGCCCGAGGTGGAGGGGCGAGGTGAACCGATGGCGCAGCGCCGAGAGAGCTGTGCCGGCATGGATCCACTCCAGTTGCCAGATCGCCCAAGCCACGAAGTTGCGCCTGTGGGACTGGTGCCAGGATCTCTGGACCGCTCGGTGGAGAGTTCGCTGGCCGCAGAGAGGAATCGGAAACGCCGGTCGATACGGTGCGTCCGGGGGGTTATGGTGTCGCACGGCGCGATGAAGGACCCGGCCGAAGCGATCTCCGAAGCGATGCCGACGGAGAGCCCCGAGATGCTCGCGCTGCGTGCGGCGCTGCAGCGGGAGCGGGATGCCCGGGTGGCGGCCGAGCAGCTCCTGGAGCGGGAGCGCGCGCGCCGCGTCCCGACCTACGCGCGCCCGAGCGAGCACGAGGTCGCAGGGTCCACGGCGACGGGGTTCTGGGAGCGCGAGGTCGAGAGCGGCGAGGTGGTGTGGTCCGACGGGCTGTACGCGCTGCTCGGGTACGCGCCGGGCGCGGTGCCGCCGTCCGCCGCGAATTTCGCCGCGCGGGTGCACCCCGACGATCGGACGGCGGTCCCGGGCGGGCCGGGCGAGCGCAGCGACGATCGCGAGTTCAGGGTGGTGCTGGCCGACGGCGAGGTGCGCTGGATGCGGAGCATGATCCAGCAGGAGCCCGAGCGGCCGGGGCGGCCGGCCCGGCAGGTCGGCGTGGTGGTCGACATCACCGCGGCGCGCCTCACCGAAGTGCACCACGCCCGCCTCGCGGACGTGGCGCGCCGCACGACGAACTCGGTGATCGTCACCGACGCGGGCGGGCGCATCGAGTGGGTCAACGAGGGCTTCACGCGCCTCACGGGGTTCGGCCTCGACGAGGTGCGGGGCCGCCAGCCCGGGCAGCTGTTGCAGGGCCCGGAGACCTCGCCGGAGGTGCGGGCGGTGATGCACCGCGCGGTGGCCGCGGGGCTGCCCTTCGACGAGGTGGCGCTGAACTACACCCGGTCGGGCAGACAGTACTGGGTGCAGCTCGAGACGCGCCCCCTGCACGACGCCCGCGGTCGGCTCACGGGGTTCACGGCGGTGCAGACCGACGTCACCGAGCGGCGCATCGCCGCCAGCCGCGAGAGCCTCGCGCAGCGCGTCGCGGCGCACCTCCTCGTGAGCGACTCGCTCGAGGCCGCCGGCGAGCGCGTGGTGCGCGAGTTGGTGCGCGAGCTCGACGTGCGCGCGGCGCAGCTATGGTCCGTCGACCCGCGGCAGGCGACGCTGCGCTACTGCGCCGGGGCCAGCGCCGACGCAGCCGCCGAAGACTGGGTGGCCGCCACCCGCGACCTGACCTTCCGCCGCGGCCGCGACTGGATCGTCGGCGTCGGCGCGCCTGGCACCGCCTGGGGCACCGCCGCCACCTATGTGCGCAGCGACTTCTGGACCGACGACTCCAACGGCCACCCCTCTCGCCGGGCCTTCGGCGCGCGCAAGGCGGGCATCCGCACGGTCTGCGCGGTGCCCATCATCGGGCCCGACGGCGTGCTCGCGGTGCTCGAGGTGGGCGGCTCGCACTCGTACCCCGGCTACGACCGGCTGCCGTCGCTGCTCGAGCGCATCGCCGAGCAGCTCGCCTCGTTCATCCTGCAACAGAACAGCCGGCGGGCCTTCGAGGCGATGTTCCGGTCGAGCCCCGACGCGCTGCTGCTGGTCGACGCCGACGGCGTCGTGCGGGCCACCAACACCCGGGCGAGCTTGATGTTCGGCGCGGTCGAGGGTCAGCCCGCGGACGCGCTGCTCGACGACGCCGCGGCCCTCGTGGCGGAGACCCTCGCGGCGGGCGAGGCGGCGAGCAGCACCGCGCTGCTCATCCAGCGCGGCGCGCGGCGGGCCGACGGCGCAACCTTCTCGGCGGAGCTCACCATCGCGGCGACGCCGTCCTCCACGGAGCAGTCGGCCATCATCGCGGTGCGCGACCTCACCGAGCGTCACCGGCTCGAGGCCGCGCTCACGAGCTCGCTGCGCGAGAAGGAGATCCTCGTCCAGGAGGTGCACCACCGGGTGAAGAACAACCTCCAGATCATCTCGAGCATGGTGTCGCTCCAGTCTGATGCGCTGGTCGGAGACGGCGCCCGCGCCGCGCTGCTCGACACCGCGAACCGGGTGCGCTCGATGGCGCTGGTGCACCAGCAGTTGTACGCGAACGACGACATCTCGCAGATCGACTTCGGCGACTACACCCGGTCGCTCGCGCAGTCGCTCTGCCAGCTGCTCGACCCGCAGGCCGACCTCGCGGTCGCGGTCGAGCCGGTGGACATCACGGTCGCCCTCGCGGTGCCCGCCGGGCTGGTGCTCAACGAGCTGGTGACCAACGCGCTGAAGCACGGCCGCTCCGCCGACGGGCGCTGCCGGTTGCGCGTCGACGTGCAGAAGACCGCGGCGGGCTTCGCGTTCACGGTGTCCGACCACGGGCCCGGGGGCGATCAGAAACCGAAGCCAGGCACCTCCGTGGGGCAGACGCTCATCCGCGCGCTCGTGCGGCAGCTGCGCGCCCGCATGACCGTCACCTGCGAGGGCGGCCGCACGGTGCACGTCGAGGTGCCGCGCGCCTGAGACTCTGAGCTCCTGACAGCCCTGTGTCGTTGATGCGATCGCGGACGCGGACCACAGCCCCTGCACCCCCCATCGGCGTTCACCGAAGGATGCCGATGGGGCGCCCCCCCCTCCTGACGATGGCGTCGGCGGACGGAGTGCGCTAGCCCGACGATCGCATGCACCCCGCGCTCACGTGGTCGCTCGTCTCGCTGGCCGTCGCGGCCTTCTTCGCGGCGTGGTGGGTCGAGGGCCGCCCCGACGGCCACCGCCTCGCGTCGTGGCGTCGCTTCACCCTCGTCGTGCAGGCAGCCGCCGTCGCCATGACCCTGCTCGTGCTGCGACCCGGTCACGGGACCCACGACTCGCCCGCGGCCTTCGCCGCCGCCATCGGGAATGGCACCCCCGCGCTCATCGACGTCTACGGCAACTGGTGCGGCCCGTGCCTCCTCGCGCGCCCGTCGGTGGACGCGCTGGAGCGGGCGACCCGCGGCCGCATGGCCGTCGTGCGGGTGGACATCGAGGCCCCCGCCGCGCGCCTGGTGGTGAGCCGGTACGGGCTGCGCGCGACGCCGACGTACGTGCTCGTCGACGGGCAGGGCACCGAGGTGTGGCGCCAGGTGGGGGGATCGCCCGACCGCGCGGCGATCGAGCAGGGCCTCGCGGCGATGGGGTCGCGGCGGTGAGCCCTGGGATGCGCCTCACCTCCATGCCTTGCAGTAAGGAATCTCCATGAGCAGCAGCCTGAAGAGGTGTCCCAAGTGCGACTCCGCGTACACCTACGATGACCGCGCTGGCCTCGTCTGCCCGTCGCGCGCTCGCCTCATCCGCGGTACCGCCGGTCGAGGCGCCCTGCGGGGGTCTCCAGGATGCGCACGAGGCCCACGCGCTCGGTGATCGCCGCGATCATCTTCATTCGTCCATCGCACGCTGGGCACTTCAGCGCATCGACGCCCCACACCCGCCACAGCAGCCGCGCCCAGTCGATGCGCGCTGCGGGTCGCCCGGGCCCGATCCCGTCAACGGCCCGCCGAGGCGATGGGGGCGAGCGGCGTCCCCAGCGCCTCCAGAAGCGCTCGCGCGGTCGCCAGCGCGCGCAGGTCGTCGCCCCGCGGCGCGATGAGCTGCACCCCCACGGGCGCCGCTCCCGGCCGGGGCCACAGCGGGATCGACGTGGCCGGGTGGCCGCTCGCGTTGAAGGCGGCGGTGAAGGCCCCGAGCGGGGCCGCGCCGTCGAGGAGCGCCTGCGGAGAGGCGTCGGCCCAGGTTCCGACCAGGGGGGCCGGCGCGCCGACGGTCGGGGTCACCCAGAGGTCGACGTCGCCAAACCACGCGTCCATGCGGGCGCGGAACATCTCCCGGCACGCCATCGCGGAGGCGAGGTTTGTCGCGCGGGAGGGCTCTCGCAGCAGGCGCGTGGTGCCCTGAAGGCTCAGACCCCGAGGGACGAACATCCCCCGCGCCAGGAAGCGGAACATCGGCAAGAACTCCTCGACGGTGCCCTCGTAGCCGGAGCCCTCCTCGACGTCGTGCCCGAGCTCCTGCAGCAGGGCCGCGACGCGCCGTACGGCGTCGACGATCTCCGGGGTGGGCTCGATCACCGTGCTCTGCGTGGTGAAGCGCACCCGCAGCCTCGCCGGCGGCCGCCGTACCGCGGACAGGAACGCCTCCCCGCGCCCTCCCTGGAGGACGTCCATCAGCGCCGCGGCGTCGTCGACGCAGCGAGCGTGCGGGCCCACCGTCGCGAGCCCCAGCGGCTCGAAGCGGGCGAAGGGGTTGGGCAGCAGGTCGCGCGTGGGCTTGTGCCCGACCAGCCCGCAGAAGGCCGCCGGGATGCGGATCGATCCGGCGCCGTCGCTCGCCACCGCGACGGAGAGCATCCCCGCGGCGATGGCGGCGGACGATCCGCCGGACGACCCGCCGGAGTAGCGCGCAGGGTCCCAGGGGTTGCGCGTCGGGGGATGGAGCCCGGTGTCGATGAAGGGGAGGATCGCGAGCTCGGAGGTAGCGAGCTTGCCGAGCATCACCATGCCCGCGCGGCGCACCGCGGCGCTGCTCACGTCGTCGATGGGCGACCACAGGTAGCGGAAGGCGCGCGACCCGAGGCGCACGAACATCCCTCGCGTCATGTGGATGTCCTTCATGGCGGTGGGCAGGCCCCACAAGGGACCCCGCGCCGCGCCGCGGTTGCGCCTGCGCTCGGCGTCCAGGGAGCGGGCCGTCGCCAGCGCCCGCCGGGGAATCTGCTGCACGAAGGCATGGAGCTGCGGGTCGCGACGGGCGATGCGGTCGAGGCACGCCCGGGTCAGCTCCTCGACGGAGACCGAGCCGTCACGGAGCAGCGAAGACTGGGCGAGCGCGGAGCGGTCGAGGACGTCATCGAGCATGGGGCTTGGGCGCAACGGTCCGCCGGACGTCGAGAAGATGCAACCGGCGACGGCGTCCCGCGCGCCGCCCGCACGAAAGCCGCGCTTCCTGAGGTGGTCCCCGGGTGGCTTCAGGGGGAAGGCATGGGCCCGGGATGGGGCCGCCGCGAGGGACACGACCCGGCCCAAGACGCTCCGAGAGAAGCGCCGCAGCGGGTCAGGGGTCGCCGGCGGACCACGGCTCGATCGGTACGCGGCGCGCGAAGAGGTACGGGCCCGCGGTGGCGCCCCACACCTGCATGTCCGCGGCGTTGAACCCGCGATCCCACGACGAGAAGCCGTTGGCGCGCAGCACGACCACGCTGGTGGCGTAGGCGGCGCCCATGAGGGTGCTCTCGCACGCACGCTCGTCGGTGCCGCCCTCGAAGCGGTCGCCCATGCGCGTGAGGTGCACCGCGCAGCCTGTGCGCTCGACGACGTCGTCGGGGGTGAAGGTCTCGCGCGTGGGGTCGGCGCACAGGCCCACGTACCCCGTGGGGTTGTTGAGTTCGAACACCCGCGAGACGGCGCGGTCGTCGCCGCCGTCGCGCTCGATCACGTAGAGCCTCTGCCGGTAGGGGGCCATGCCGGTGCGCGACTGTTCGAGGTAGAGCACCCGCTCGCCGAGGAGGGGCGCGGCCACGCGGCACGCCTCGACGCGAATGGAGAAGTAGCGCGGGTCGGTGAGCGCTTGCGCCCCCGAGTCGAAGCGCCCTACGAGGTGCCGGAACACGGCGCTCTCCACGGGCTCGACGGGTGCGGCAGCGTCGGGTACGGCAGCGTCGGGTACGGCAGCGTCGGGTACGGCAGCGTCGGGTGCAGCGGCGTCCGCGGTCGGGGTGGTGGTGTCGCCGCAGCCGACGAGGGCTGCGCAGAACGCGATCAGAAGCTGTCGGTGCACGGCGGAGTTCCTCATTGGGCAACCGGTGTGTAGGCGCGATCAGGGGGCGTGCTCAGGGGCGGATGCAGAAGGTGGCCGCGGCGCATCGCCCCGCGGCGCACGACCCGCTCTGGCACTCGTAGGGGAGAGAACACGTCGCGCCGTCGCGTGCGAGCGCGACGCAGCGATCGCTGCGACCGATGTCACAGAAGCTGTCGCGGCAGCTGCCCAGGAGGCGCACGCCCATCGCGCAGGTGTCGCCGGCGTTGAGCGGCGTGGTGGCGACAGCGGTGCAACGACTGGCATCGCACTCGATGCCCGTCGCGCACACGCGAAGCTCGGGGGCGAGGCCGCACGCGGCCCCCAGCGCGGCGACCGCGCGGCAGGTGCCGGTGCCGCCGCCGACGACGGCGCAGCGCCCGGCGGTGCCACCGCAGCAGAAGGCCCGCGCGGGGTCGCAGTTGCCGTAGATGGCCCCGCCCACGCCGTCGGCGATGGCGGCGCAGGGGGCGCCCTCGGCGTCGGTGCGCGCGAACATCCGACGCTGCGCGGCGCCGCCCTCGGGCGCCCCGAAGCCGAAGCACGTTCCGTCGAGGAGGGCCTCGGTCACCGCGGCGCCGCAGGCGGCGTCGGCGAGGCGCGCGAGGCAGGCGTCGGCCTCCGACGCGCGAAAGCTCACGCGCCCGGCGAGCGCGGCCCGCACCCAGCCACCGAGGGGGACCACGCCGTACGCCTCGGCGAGGAGCGGCGCGCAGGCCGCCCGATCGAGGACGCCGTCGGCGGGGATACGATCGCGCAGCCCGGCGAGCTGCGGCGCTGCGCGCAGGGGCGCGAAGAACGACGCGCGGCTCGATGCGTCGCAGCAGCGGTAGAGGGCGCCGCAGAGGCCGCGCGCCACCTCGTCGACGAGGCCCTCGAGGCGCGCGCGCGGCGTGGAGCCGTCGATCGGCGCGCTGCCGTCGGCCGCGGGGGCGTCGGCGCTCACGTCGGC
>CAIOSS010000683.1 GCA_903860995.1 uncultured delta proteobacterium
CCTGACGCCCGCCCACGGCGCCGTCGCCTGTGTGGCGGGGCGCTGCGCGGTCACCTGCGCGGGGGCTTACCACCTCTGCGGCGACCGCTGCCTGGCCGACGCCGACGTGGCCTCCTGCGGCGCCCGCTGCGCGCCCTGCCCGTCGCCCGAGCACGGCGCGGCGGCGTGCGTCGCGGGGCGCTGCGCGATCACCTGCGCGGCGGGGTACTTCCTCTGCGGCGAGGTGTGCTCGGACGGCACCTCGCTGCTCGGCTGCGGGTCGTCCTGCGCCGTGTGCCGCGTGCCCCTCAACGGGCGCGCGGTCTGCGCGGGGGGCGGCTGCGGCGTGGTGTGCGACGCGGGCGCGCACCGCTGCGGCGACGACTGCGCCCGGGACGACTCGCCCGCCTCGTGCGGGGCCCGCTGCGCGCCGTGCCCGGCGCCCGCCCACGCCGCGGCCACCTGTGTGGCGGGGCAGTGCGGCTACGCCTGCGACGACGGCTACGTGCGCGACGGGGCGTCGTGCCGCGCGCTCCCGCGGCTGATCTGGCCGCCGTCCGCGGTGCGCGTCACGGCGCGTCGGCCGGCGCTGCGGTGGGCGCTCCCTCCGGAGGCCGACCCCGACGCCGCGAGCTCGGTGGTGGAGCTGTGCCGCGACCGCGGGTGCGCCGCGGTGCTGGCGACGCTGCCGGCGCGCGGCGGGCGCGGGGCCCTCACCGCCGACCTCCCCCGCGGGACCATCTTCTGGCGGCTGCGCGCGGCCGGGCTCACGAGCGCGGTGTGGAGCTTCGCGGCAGGCGGCGCGGCGACCCCAGAGGGGGTGACGCCGCCGGGCGGCGCGATGTGGGGCGTGGTGCCGGACTTCAACGGCGACGGCTACGACGACGCGGCGGTGGGGATGCCGTCGCGGGCGGCGCCGGGGCCCGGGGTGGCGGTCTACGCCGGGGGGCCGTCGGGCCTGGCGGCGAGCGCGGCGGCGACGCTGGCGCCCCCGTCGGCCGCGGCGGGCTTCGGCGTGAGCGCGGCGCCCGCGGGGGACCTCAACGGCGACGGGTACTGCGACCTCGCGGTGGGCGCCCCGGGGGCGGCGTCGGGGCAGGGCCGGGTGTTCGTGTTCCTCGGCGGGCCGTCGGGGCTGGGCCCGGCGCCGGGCGCGGTGATCACGGGCCCGGAGGCAGGGGCGGACTTCGGCGCGGTGGTGGCCGCCGCGGGCGACGTCAACGGCGACGGCCTCGGCGACCTGCTCATCGGTGCGCCGGGCGCCGGCCTCGCGGGCCGGGCGTACGTGCACCTCGGGTCGCCGCGCGGGGTGTCCGCGAGCCCGAGCGTCGAGTTGAGCGCCGGCGAGGGCGGCATGCCCCGCTTCGGGGCCGCCGCGGCGGGCGTGGGCGACCTCGACGGCGACGGGTACGGCGAGGTCGTCGTGGGGGCCGCCGCGCGCGCCGGGCTCGCGGGGGCGGTGCTGCTGTTCGTGGGAGGGCCGATGGGTCCGGGCGCCTCGCCGACGCTGCTGCTGACGCGGCCCGAGGGCGGGCGCTTCGGCGCGGCGGTGGCGGGCGTCGGCGACACCGACGCCGACGGGCTGCCGGACTTCGCCGCGGGCGCCCCCGAGCAGGACGGCGGCCGCGGCGCGGTGGTGGTCTTCCACGGCGCCGTGGGGCTCCGGCTTCGGGTGGCGCCCCTCCCCGGCGTCGCGGCGGGCGCGGGCGCGGGCTTCGGGGCCGTGCTCGCCGCCGCGGGGGACGTGGACGGCGACGGCGACGACGAGCTGCTGGTGGGCGCGCCGCGGCGCTCGTCGGGCGCCGGGGCGGTGTACGTGTTCGCGGGCGCGGCGGGGGGCCCGGGGGCGACGGCGGCGCAGGTCTTCGAGGGCTCCGCCGGGGCGTACCTCGGGGGCGCGCTGGCGGGGGCGCGCGACCTCGACCGCGACGGCTTCGCGGACGCGCTGCTGGGCGCCGACCGGTTCATGGCCCTCACCGGGCGGGTGACGGTGCTGCGCGGCGGGGCGGCGGGGCTGGCGCAGGCCGCGACCCTCGACGGCCCGGCGATGGGCGGGCGCTTCGGGGCCGCGGTGGCCTCGCGCGAGGCCCTGGCGCCGGGCGTTCGGGCGCTCCGACGTCCAGGCGTCGAGACGTCCAGACGTCTGGACGTCCAGGTTCAGCGCCCTGGGGGTGTGGGCGGGCGGCGCCTCGCGCGGAGCTCGTCGACGCGCACGCGGTAGAGGGCGAGCTCGACGGCGACCCGCTGGCCCCGCACGCCCGCGGAGACGTTCTCGTCGTAGGGGCGGTTGGCGAAGCGGGCGCGGGCCACGAGGTCCATGGGGGCGGCCTCGAGCAGGGCCGCGCAGGCCGGGGCGATGGGCTCGCCGGGCGCCTTGACGCCCGCGCAGGGCAGGCCGCGATAGACCATGAGGCAGTCGGGCGGGTCGTCGAAGAGGGCGCGCACCGCGGGCAAGAGGGGGTCGGGGCGGTCGCCGTGGGTCGCGGGCCGGGTGGCGGTCACGAGCACGGGGCGAAACTCGCTGCGCAGCGCCCCGCGGTCGAGCACGCGTCCCATGCGGGCGAAGCGCAGGTCGTAGCCCACGCCGGGCGCGCCGTGCTCGAGCACGGTGCAGCCCCGCGGGATGCGCGCGCGCGCCGAGCGCACGAAGTCGTACTCGCGGAGGTCGTTGAAGTCCGTGCGGCGCTCGTAGGGGAGGTGCAGCCAGGGGAGGAGCGCGAGGAGGGCGGCGAGGGCCGCGGCCGCCCCGCGGGCCCCGAGGCGGGGGGCGCGCGCGGCGACGAAGCCCACGAGGACGCGGGCCCCGTAGCCCGCGGCGAGCGCGAAGGGCGCCGCGAGGTGCAGGTGGTAGCGCGACTGCATCTCCACGGCGTTGGGGATGACCACCGCGTTGGCGACGTAGAACATGGCCGTCCAGGCGGCGAGGAAGGCCGCGAGGCGGGGCGATCCGTGGCGCCAGAGCGCGGCGAGCCCGAGGAGCGCGAGGCCGAGCGCGAGGGGCGGCGTGATGCCGACGTGGATGAGGGTGTTGAAGCCTGGTCGCACGAGGCCGCGCAGCGCGTGCAGGAGCGTGCTGGCGCGCAGGCCCTCGGCGATGAGTCCGTGGTTCTTCTCGACGAAGCCGCCGAGGAGGAAGGCCGCGGCGGTGAGGGCGATGAGGGCGGACACCAGGGCCCGCCGGGCGCGCGGCACCTCCGGGGGTTGGAGCAGCCAGACCTGCGCCAGGTACAGCGCCGGGAACATCGCGTTGAGGGCGCGCTGCTCCATCGTGACGAGCATCAGCCATGGGGTCGCGGCGAGGGCGGCGAGGCGCCAGGCGCGGGACGGGTCGCGCAGGCCCTGGCTGATGAGCGCGAAGGTGACCGAGGCGAAGAGCGCCGAGGGGATGAGCCCGGTGTCGCTGTGCGAGAAGCGGATGTGCGCGGGCAGCGCGGCGAGGACGGCGGCCGCCCAGAGGGCCGCCCGGGTGTCGCGCAGCAGCGCCCTGGCGTGGGCGAAGAGCGCCAGCGGGGCGAGCAGCGCGGTGCCGAAGGTGTACGCGAGCACCAGGTCGCTGAGGTGGATGCGCCACCCGAAACGGGCCGCGAGGGCCGCGAGGGTGGGGCCCGTGAAGAGCAGCCGCGGGAGGGCGAGCAGGCGGCTGTAGGGCCAGACGTCCATCGTGGTGGGGACGCTGATCGCCAGGCGGTAGAGCGCGCCGGCGAGGACGATCGCGGCGAGGGCGGCGCGCACGCTGCGGGGCTCGTCGCGCAGCGCGCGGGCGGTGACCATCGCGAGGGCCAGCAGCAGGAGGCCGAGGATGAGCGCGCCGTCCTGGAGCCACTGCGACGCCGCCGCGGCCGCGCGCCCGCTCTCGGTGCCGTCGTCGAGCACCGCCGAGCGGGTGCGCCAGAAGCGCCCGGCGTCGTTGCGGGCGAGGTCGGCCACCAGGGCGTCGAGGGCGCGCTCGCCGCCGTCGTCACCGGCGCGCTCGCGCACCACGGCGAAGCTCGCGCTGCGGGCCGAGGGGCGGGCCACGTCGTCGGGGTGCCGCAGGGCCATGCGCGCCGCGCTCCCCGCGGGGCCGTCGATCCGCAGCTCGATGGAGCGCGGGCGGATGGAGATCTCCATCAGCCGCCAGCCGGGGGCGGGGTAGCTCCCCGGCGGGTGCGCGCGGAAGAGGCGCAGCACGTCGGCCTCGCGGCCCGCCTCGAGGACGGGCAGCTCGGGCAGGTCGCCGGACACCGAGCGCACGCTCGCGCGGAGGCCCTGGGCGACCCCCCGGTGGGCGCCGCGGGCGAGGGCGAGGCCCAGGATCGCGAGGGCCAGCGCCGCGAGCACGGCGAGGGCGGTCCGACGGAGCGCGGGGGGCGTGAGCAACGGGGCCTCGACGCGCGCCTACGGGCCGACGCGCTGAAGCAGCGGGGAGGCGTCGCCGACGAGCACCGTGAAGCGCACCTGGAGGGGACGGCCCGCGACCTGGAGCGCGGCATGGCCGTCGAGGCGGCGGTCGACCCAGCGGTCGAGCACCAGGGTGCCCGTCACCGGGGGGGCGGTCACGCCGTCGTCGCGGAGGTCGCCCGTCGCCGCGGGGGCGCGGTCTTCGACGGGGATGGTCATCGGGAAGGTGTTGCCGAGTCGGCGCCCGCGGAGCAGGAGCGGGTGGCTCGTGGCCTGGATCTCCAGCATGACGGTGCCGTCGGGCAGGGCGCCGAAGCGGACGGAGTGCACCACGCGGCCGTCGCTCACCCACGCCATGGGGATCGACGTCACCCCCGCGGGCAGCTCGTTGGAGACCTCGACGATCGTGCGTCCCTCGTCGCCGCGCTCTGTGGCGATGACCTCCGCGCGCCCCACGGCGAGCCCGTGAAACACCCCCGCGGGGTCGACGCGCCCGGCCGTGGTCGGCTCGACGCGGAAGGTCGCCGCCCGGGTCACGTCGTCGACCCGCGGGTCACCGACGCGGGAGCGCTCGACCCGCAGCGCCACCGTCGCCCCGGGCCGCAGCAGCGCCACGCCCCCCAGCGCGAAAAGGTCGAGCGGCGAGCGGGGAGGGACATCCTCGGCCGGGCGGTCGGGCGTCGCGGCGTCGGGCGTCGCCATCATGGCCGCTGCGTTGTCGCCCCCCGCGTCGATCCGCGCGGACACGTCCGGGGGCGGCCGCCGGGGAGCGGGCGGGTCTGGCTGCCGACAGGCCGCCGCGAGGATGGACGCAAGCAGGACGCAACGGCGGCGCGTGGAGAGCGGGGTCATATCCGGTCGTAAGCGTACGCCTGGCGCGGTTCAAGTGCGTTCAGGGCCTCGCGGGGACGGCGGGCCTCGCGGGGACGGCGGGCCTCGCGGGGACAACGGGCCTCGCGGGAGCGGCGGGCCTCGCGGGGACAACGGGCCTCGCGGGGACAACGGGCCTCGCGGGGACAACGGGCCTCGCGGGAGCGGCGGGGATGACGACCGGGGCGGGGATGACGACCGGGGCGGGGGGGTCCTCCTGGGGCACGCCCGTCACGAAGGTGTCGCGCGAGCCGGTGCGCACGCACGTGACGAGGGCGTAGCCCGCCTGACCCAGGGCGTAGGCGGTCGCCACCTGCTGGTTGAAGCCGTCGCTGCAGGCCGTCCCCTGCATCCGCAGGGTGTCTCGGGCGATGCCCCCGTTGGAGACCGCGCGCACGAGCGTGATGCCCCGTCTCTGCTGCATGAGCTCGCGGTAGATGCGCGCGGCGAGGGCGTCTCGTCGTTGGTTTTCCAGGGCCCGCTCGGCGGGGGTGACGTCGCGGGGCGGGACGTCGCGCACCGGGATGTCCCGGGGGATCACGCCCGCGTCCGTCACCCCGCCGTCGAGGCCCGTCGAGCCCGCGCCGCCGTCCGACGCGCGCCGCACGTCGTGGGCGGTGGGCCTCGCGGTGGGCCTCGCGGGCGTCCGGCGGCGCGTGAGCGCGAAGACGACGAGCACCAGCGCGAGGGCCCCGAGCGCGAGGGCGATGGTCTGCCGGGTGGGTCGCATCGGCGTCACCGTAGTCCCTCCCCGCGAGGGAAGTGAAGGGCGACCCGCGGCGGCCCCGTGGTACTACGGTCGCGGACCCGAAGATCGTCCCCCCGACACATCGCCCATGGACGCCGAGTGGATCGCCTTCACCGCGGGACTCAAGCCGGCGATCCGTCGCACGGCAGACCCGGCGGACCTCGACCGCGTCGAGGCGCAGCTCCGGGCCACCGGCGCCGTGGTGCTGCGCGCGGCGCAGACGGCGCTGCTCGGCGCGCGCGAGCAGGGCGTGCTCTACGTCGCCCGCAGCGCGGCGCACGCGGCCGCCCTGCGGGGCGCCGAGGAGGGGGTGCTGCCCGGCCGCGGGGGCGCGGGCGACCCGCGGGCCAGCCACCGGGAGGTGGGGCGCCTGCTGGGCTTCCCGGCGTGCTGCGTGGAGGCCTTCCTCGCGCGCCTCGACCGCGGCGTCGACCGCCTCGCAGAGGGCGGCCCGACGGGGCTCGCCGAGGACTACGTCGCCGCGCGAGGGGCGTGGGTGCCCGCCGCGGATGCGCGGGTCAACCCGCTGCTCATGCCCGTGCGCGCGCAGCTGGTGTCGTTCTACCCGTGCCGGTATGACTGCCCCGCGGCGGTGGCCCTCGCGGAGGCCCTGCGCGCGTCGCTGGCGGCCCTCGGGGCGAAGACCGCCGCGTCGCTGATGGCGCTGCTCTCCCGCCCGGTGGCGATCGCGTCCGACGGGGCGCGCGCCCTCCTCGCCCTCGATGAGTCCGGGGCGGTCGTCGCGCGGGCGGCCGCGCCCCGCCGGAGCGACGGCGTGAGCGACCCCCGGGACGCCTCCCTGGCGGCGTCGCTCACGGGCGCGCGGGTAGCGGTGGGCGGGGCGCTCGACCGCGCGGGCCCGGCGGGGCTGCCGGTGTGGTGCGTGGACTTCGGGGCGCGCGCCCTCCCGGCCTGAGCGGGTGTCGGTGGCGTCGGGTCGACCCGACGTCGGAATCCGCACGTCGCGCCAGCTCAAGGGCGTCCGCGAGGCCCGTGACCACGCTCACTCCTGCTCTTCACCCTCGTAGAATTCATTGACCACGAGCGCTCCACCCAGGTCGTGCAGCTCGACTGCCCCGCCATCTCTCGCAACGGAGTACGTCCATGTCTCGTCGTCGTTGCGGCGGAAGTGCTCGACTTTGCGCGCCTCCTGCGTGACCAGCATGTAGTGCCGCAGCGACGGGATGCGCTGGTAGTCGTCGAACTTCTTGCTGCGGTCGAACAGCTCGGTCCCCTCCGAGAGCACCTCGACGATCAGCATCGGGTTGGTGATCGCGTTTGGGTCGTTGGGCGCGGCTTCGACGGGGCCGCACACGACCGACACATCCGGGTAGTAGCTGTTGCCCCGCGCAACGACGTGAACCCTCCCGTCGGCGCTGTACACCCGGCATCGGCCGCGGCCCGGGCGCAGCAGGATGAACAGCAGCGCGCTCGCCGCCGCCGACAGCCTGGCGTGGGTGGGAGTACCCCCCGCCATGGCGTACGCCACGCCATCGACGAACTCGTAGCGGAGCCCGCTCTCGCGCTCCAGCGCAAGGTACTCCGCGTACGTCACAAGTAGCTTCTCTGCGGCGCCCATCCTGGGCCGAGTCTACATCGTAGGTTCGCGATTTCCTCGCCGCCCTTCTAAACCCCGATCGAGATGGTCCTGACGCGCGGGTCGGGTGCGTGTCGACGCTGCCGGCCACCAGCTCGATCAGCGTGGCGCCCGACTGGCTCTGCGAGGTGTTGTCACCGTCGGTCTGGGGGGGGCGCACGGGTGTCCGTGGCGCGATGACATGATCTCGTACAATCACGGCCGGTCGCCAGGGCCGCGCCGCGGCGGTACGGTAGAGCCCTCATGGCCGACCCCGCGGTGGCGATCCTGCTCTTCCAGGTCGCGCAGAGCCGTAACTTCATCCACGACGACCTGATCCCGGCGCTCTCCTCGGCGCTCGCGGCGCGGGGCGTGCGCAACGAGCTCTTCGAGACCACGCTGCCGGCCATCGACGCCGCCGACGCGGGCGACCTCTCCGCCGTCGACGCGCTCGCGGCGCAGCTCGCCGGGCGCTACGCCGTCTGCGCGTACGTGCGCCTCTGGAGCGAGGCCGTCTTCGCCCGCCTGCGCTCACGCCTGCCGGGGATGGTCTGGGTCTACCTGGGCGACCCCCGGGTGGCCTTCGAGGGGACCACCCACGCCTTTCCCCTCGCGCAGGTGGACACCTTCGTGGCCCTCGCCCGCGCCGTCGCCGCGGGGGATAAGCCCCCCGCGGAGATCTTCGCGCTGCCGCCCATGGAGCTCACCCGCGCGCACGCCGGGAGCAACCTGGTGCGCATCGGCGTGGGCGACCGCCAGCGCCCCGACCGCCCCGCCGTCGTGCACGGCAGCGCGGGCTGCGCCTACAGCCAGAGCGTCCTGGAGAACCCGCACTTCCGGGACGTCCCCTTCCCCGCCGAGAAGGTGGTGCTCAAGGGTTGCAGCTTCTGCGCGTCGGGGGGCGTCCCCCGCCGGCCCGCCGGGGAGGTGCTCGACTCGGTGCTGGCGCAGCTCGACCACCTGCTCGACCACGCGCCCGAGACCGCGCGCATCCAGCTCAACGACCAGAACCCCTTCCCCTACCTGGTGCGCTTCATCGACCGCCTCGGCGAGCGCGCCGCGCACCCCATGGAGGTGCTCATCGAGACGCGGGCCGACTGGTTCCTCGGGGCGATGCCGGTGATGGAGCGCGCGCTCCAGGGGGCCGAGCGGCACGGGCACCGGATCCTGCTCTTCCTGGTGGGCCTGGAGAGCCTCTCGCAGAAGGAG
>CAIOSS010000684.1 GCA_903860995.1 uncultured delta proteobacterium
CCGGGCTTCGCCGACGAGCTCGCCTTGGCGACCGTGAGCACCGGCGCGGCCTCGGTGAGCCCGTAGCCCTCCGCGAGCGGCAACCCCAGACCCCGGAACATCTCCGCGGTCTCCTTGGGCAGCGCCGCGCCGCCGGAGATGAGGAATCGAAGGCGCCCGCCGAGGGCGGCGTGCACCGGGCCGAAGAGCACCTGGCCGACGTTGATGCCGGCCTTCTCGCCGAGGGTGCGGTTGAGCGCGAGGGCCGCGTCGAAGACCGTGGAGGCGCCGGGTCCGAGGTCCTTCACCTGCTGGGTGATGCGGCGCTCGAGGAGCTGCCAGAGCGCGGGCACGCCCACCATGGCGGACACCTTGGCGTCGCGCAGGGCCTCGACCATGCGCTCGCCGGTGAGCTCGTCGAGGTAGACCATCGACGCGCCGCGCGAGAGCGGCAGCAGCATCCCGCAGGTGAACTCGAAGGTGTGGTGCAGCGGCATCACCGACAGCACCCGGTCGCCCTCGCCGAGCGGGAACACCGGCGCCAGCGCCGCGATGAGCTGGCAGAAGTTGCCGTGCGAGAGCATCACGCCCTTCGGCGTGCCGGTGGTGCCCGAGGTGTAGATCACGCTCGCGAGCGCGCTCGCCGCGGGGGCGGCGATGGCCGGCGCCGTGAGGGCGCTGTCCTCCGCGGTGGCGGCGTGGATGTCGAGCACCGTGACCGCGAGGACGGCGATGGCGTCGAAGCGCTCGCGGGCCTTCTCGTCGGCGAGCACCACGACGGCCCGGGACGCGCGGAGCACGTTCTCCAGCGGGGCGGACTCCATCGCGGAGTCGGTGGGCACGGCCACGGCGCCCGCGCGCAGGATGCCGAAGTACGCGATGGGCCACGCCGGGTGGTTGCCCGCGCAGAGCACCACGCGGTCGCCGGGCTTGACGCCCGCGGCGACGAGCCGGGCCGCGGTGGCCTCGGCGCGCGCCTTCCAGGAGGCGAAGGAGACCCGCGCGAGCCCGTCGCCCTCGAGGCGCAGGAGCGCGGCGCGGTGCTCGTGGCGCTCCGCCGCCTCGTCGAGCACGTCGAGCAGCGAGACGTACGCGCGCAGCGGGCGGGCGGGGCGGTTGAGGCGCTCCTCGATGAGCGGCATGACCCAGCGGTCGAGGCCCGGGTAGTGGACCTCCATCATGTAGTGGCGCCAGTCGATGGACTCCGGCGCCCAGTTGAGCGCCGCGCGGTCGGTCGCGTTGAGCCGCGCCACGAGGGCGGCCATGTTGTCGGTGACGAACTGGTAGTCCGTCTCGGCCATGAAGGGCACGAAGAGGGAGAAGATCTCGCCGTTGCGCCTGGCGATCTCGCTGTAGGAGCTGAGCGCGCGGGAGGCCGGGGAGAAGAGCACCGCGGCGGGGCCCACGGAGGCCTTGCGGGCGATCTGCGAGAGGGTCTTCGCCGCGCGGGCGAAGGCCGGCGCGCCGCGGCTGAAGAAGGCCTCCTTGGTGACCGGCGTGGGCTCCCAGTGGGCCTGGGCGAAGTTCACCCAGGGGTTGCCCTTGCTGGTGCGCTGGTAGTGCTTGCGCTTGTAGAGCCCCGACACCTCGATGATGCGGTGCATCGAGATGGGGTTCTTGTGGCTCGACCCGAGGTGGTACGTCGGCGCGTGGGTGCCCTCGAGGAGCGCCGCCAGCCCGAGGATCATCCCGCCGGAGACCATGTCCACGGGGATGATGTCGAGCCCGGCGGTGACGTGCGCCGGGATCTGCATGTGCCCGCTCATGAACATGAACATGATCGGGGCCATGGTGTTGATCCCCTCGTTCCATCCGGGGGAGGGGAAGGACACCGAGGACTCGATCACGGCGGGGCGCACGATGGTGAAGGGCAGCCCGGAGCCCGCGAGCACCTGCTCGCCGAGGGACTTCGTGTACGTGTACGTGTTGGTCCAGCCCCAGAACTTCGCGCGCTCCATCCCGACGCGCTCGCCCTCAGCCGCCAGCCACTTCTCCCGGACCTTCTTCACCTCCGCGGCGAACACCGCCCCGGTGGTGGGCTCCTTCTTCGCCTCCAGGTTGGCCCGCGCGTCGCGCTCGTACTGCGCCACGCGGTTGGCGTCGTCGGCGTGCTTCGTCACGCTCGCGGCCAGCGAGAGCCCCTCGGAGATCTCGCGGTGGGGATCCCACGGGGCCTCGGGCATGTCCTTGAAGTACGGGAACGGATCGGCGCGCGGGTCGACCTCCTCCACGCGGCCGCTTCGGTAGCCCGCCACGTAGCAGGTGCTGGTGTGCAGCACGGGCACGTTGCCGAGGGCCTTGGCGAGCACCACGAGGTTCTGCATCCCCGCGGCGTTGGTGAGCAGGGCCTCGTCGAGCGGCGGGTTGAAGTCCACCACGCCGGCCACGTTCACCAGCGCGTCGACGGTGCCCTCGATCTCCTTGCGGAGCTCGTTGCTGAACCCGCAGAGCGGCTTGGATACGTCCGCGTCGACGACGTGGATCTTCCCGCGCAGGAACTCCTCGTACGCCGCGCCCGGGTGCCGCGCGCGCAGCGGCGCGAAGGGCTCGCTCGGGGCGATGTCGGTCCAGAAGCGGGCCTCGGAGTCCTGCGCGCCCTTCGAGCGCACCACGAGGAACACCTTGCCCACGTCGGGGTAGTGGCAGAGCAGGAGCGAGAGCCAGACCTTGCCGAGGAAGCCCGTTCCCCCGACGACGATGATCCGTGAGCCCTCGAGGATCTTCGAGACGTCGAGCGGGCCGTGCCCGTCCATCATCACGGGGCGACTCCGGGGCTGCGGGGCATCACCATGTCGGCCATCACGATCGGCGGCAGGTGCATGCAGGTGATCTGCGGCGACGGGGGCGCGGTGTCCTTCGCCATCTCGAGCGCCTCGTGCATCGAGCGCGCGGTCTCGTAGCCCAGCACCTGCGGGATGTACGCGTTGTCGGCGCCCACCACGATGACGCGCCCGACGTGCTGCCGCCCGGCCTCGCCCCAGTACCACATGAAGAACGCGTGCACGGGGTGGTAGGCGTTGCCGCGGCGGTACATCTGGAGGTACGCCGGGTGCGCCGCGAACTCGTGCTCGAAGCGCCTGTGCAGCTCCATGGCGTCGCGGGTCTCGGGCAGCAGCCGGTGCACGAACTCGACGTACGGCGCGTGCTGCGCGTGGTCGAAGCGGTCCGAGCACGGGTGCGTGATGATGATGGTTCCGCCCTTCTTCACGAGGGGCTGACCCCGGTACATGTTGAAGAGGTAGCCCTGCGCCATCACCTGCACGAGCAGCGGGTTGAGGAAGGCGTTGACGTTGTACGGCGACACGTAGGGGATGCCGCTGACGAGGATGTCGGCCTGGCCCTCGACGGGCACGCAGTACTGCTCGAAGCAGCGCTTGAGGGTGTGGGCGTGCGCGGCCTCGGTCTCACCCGCGAAGACCCCGGTGAGCTCGAAGGGGGAGGGCACCCGCTCGAAGATCTTCTGCCGGGCCTCGTCGGGCGTGCGGTCGAGCGCGAACTGCATCCCCTTGAAGGCGAGGCGCTCGTTGCCCGACCAGTCGTCCTCGTTCTTGTGCAGGAACGACAGCGCCCGGTCGAACATCCGGTTGTTCACCGTCGTCTCGATGGTGAACACCTTGAGCACCTTGTTGGTGACCTTGCCCATGCGCTCGACGACGGTGTTCAGCTCGCTCGTCTTCGGGTCCATGTACGAGTGGCATTTGCGCATCACCTTGGGGTTGTGGTGCGCCTTCAGGCTCTCGTAGCCGCACAGCCCCACGGCCACGCTCTTGTGGCCCCCGTCCATCGGGACGAGGTTGAGGTTCACGTAGATGACCAGGTCGGCCTCGACGGCCTTCTTGTTGAGCACCACGCGCTCGCCCAGGTCGGTCTCGCCGACGAAGGCCATGTTGTCGCGGTCCTCCGCGTCGTGGTTGTAGAGCCGCTTGGGCCAGTAGGCGTCGAAGATCCGGTCGCCGACGATGTGCCGCACCTCGGGGCCGGTCATCTTCCGGTGCACGCTCGTCGCGATGATCATCTCGAAGTCGTCGACCCCGTGGTCGGCGAGCAGCTGCAGCACGATGGTGAGCACCCGCTCGCGCACGTCGGGGCGCTTCATCGGCGGCAGCGGCAGCGAGATGTCGTCCATCGCGATGACCACCTTCATCCCGGGCCGCAGCAGCGCGTAGAGCGGCTCGCGGTTGTAGGGGTGGTTGATCGCGTAGCGGATGGCCGCGTCGGGGTCGCGCAGGCCCTCCAGCGGGGGCTTCGGGTAGATCACCCGGGTGCCCGCGGGCAGGTCGACTTCGATGAGGCGGTTGCCGGCGAAGAGCACGCGGGGCGCGCTCTTGCGGTCGAGGGTCACGACGCAGGGGTGGGTCACGGGGTTCGATCCAGGTGCACGACGGGCCAGCGGTGCGCGTGCGCGAGTCGCTCGAGGGCCGCGTCCGGGTTGACGGCGGAAGGGTGACCGACGACCGAGAGCATCGGCACGTCGGAGTACGAGTCACTGTAAGCGAAGCTGGCGTCGAGGTCGTGGCCGCCGCGGCGGGCGTGCTCGCGGATGAGCAGCGCCTTGGTCGGGCCCGCCACCACCGGCGGGATCATGCGCCCGCTCGCGATGCGGTCGTGGAACTCCAGGTGGTTGGCGATCACCTCGTCGGCCCCGAGCTCGCGGGCGAGCGGGCGCATGAGGAAATCCAGCGCCCCGGAGCAGATGACCACCTCGTGCCCGAGGTCCTTGCAGCGCCGGATGAGGTCGCGAGCGCCGGGGTAGATCGCCGGGCGCAGCACCTTGTCGACGACCTCGTCGGCGAGGGCGTGCAGGCGGTCTTCGCTCATCCCGCGGAAGAGCATGTACAGCTCTTCGTTGAAGGCGCGCCGGTCGCGCAGCTCGGCCAGCGCGAGGAGCGGAGCCCTCAGCAGGGCGCCCCCGAGCCGGGCGAGCGTGCGACCGGGGGTCGCCTGGTTGAGCAGGTAGAACAGGGTCGGGTGAACGAGGTTCGTGCGGACCAGTGTTCCGTCGACGTCGAAGTAGCTGGCGGCCATCGTCCGCGCGGCGTCTAGCACAGGGTCTACCTTGAACAAAACCCCCTCGTCGGCGCAGAGTCCATACCGCGCCACCACGCGCCACGGCATCGACGCACCGCGGCCGACCTTACGCGGCCCGATCCCGTCGGCGCCCGCAGGAGGATCGACCGATGCACCGCCGACTTCTCGACGCATCCCCCCTCGGCGTACTCATCCACAAGCGGGGCACGGTGGTGTACGCCAACGAGGCGCTCGCCCGCATCACCGGGAGGTCCAGGGAGGAGCTCATCGGCCGCCGGGCCGCCGACCTCGTGGCCCCGGAGCACAGCGCCCGGGTGACCCAGCGGGTCGCGCGTCGGCTGCACGGGGTCGTCGCCCCGCCCGAGTACGAGGTGGTGGTGCGGCGCCCCGACGGCACGCGCCGCCACGTCGAGCTCCAGCTCTCCAACCTCGACGACGAGGTGCTGGTGATGGTGCGCGACGTGACCGACCGGGCCGCGCTGCGCACCCGCCGCTTCAGCCTCGCGCACCTCGGCGTGGCGGTGCACCTGCTGCGCACCGAGCCCGAGGTCGAAGACGCGCTGCGCGCCGGCGTTGCCGGGTCGGAGCTCATGGCGGTGCTGCTGCAGCCCGCGGGCGACCACCTCGCGGTGCGCTTCGTGGAGGGCTTCTCGCCCGACCGCGCCGCGGTCGAGCGCGCCCTCGGCCGCCCGCTGGAGGTCACCCGCACCACATGGACGCCGCTCTGCCACGAGGCCTGGGGCTGGGGCGAGGCCTTCAGCGACGACGGCTACGCCGAGCTCGCGGCGGTGGTCGACGTGCCGGTGGCGGCGCTCGCGGAAGACGACGCCGCGGCGGTCGAGGCCCTGCGCGCGGTCGTGACCCGGGTCGACGGCTGGGCGGGCGGGCCGGCGCTGCTGATGCTGGCCGGCCGGTGGCTGCGCGAGGACGACGTCCCGGTGGCGCGCCTGCTCTCGGCGCAGGTGTCCGCGGCGCTGGAGAACGTCCGCGATCTCGCGCGCGCGCGGCGCCGCGAGCGGGAGCTGCAGGCGGTGAGCACCCTCGCGCGGGCGATGCTGGCCGAGGCGCGCGGGGGCCCGGTGCCGCTGCTGCGGGCCGCGTGCGAGGTGGTCGCGGCGATGATGGGGGCGCCGGAGGTGTCGGCGTGGGTGCTGCGCCGGGGCGAGTCGCTGCGCCGGGCGGCGGCGTGGCCCGGGACCGAGGCGACGCCGGTGCAGCGGGTGCGCCTGGCGCTGGCGCCGTGGCTCGCCGACCTCCTGGAGCAACCCGAGGTGACCTCCCTGGGCGACACCCGGCACGACGCGCGCGCCGGGGTGTTCGCCCGCGACGAGTCGGCCGCGCGGTCGCTGTGGCTGATCCCCTTCGAGGTGCAGGGCGGGGTGAAGGGCGCGCTGCTCGTGGGCGACCTGCCGGGCCGGCGCCTGCGGGACGACGAGGTGGCGCTGGCCCGCGCCATCGCCAGCGTGGTGCAGGTGGGGCTGGAGAACGCCGAGCTGCACGAGGAGGCGCGCCGCCGGCTCGACGCGCTGGCCGCCGCGCAGTCGCGCCTCGTGCAGCGCGAGCGGCTCGCGGCGCTGGGCGAGCTCTCCGCGGTGATGGCCCACGAGGTGCGCAACCCGCTGGGGGTGATCTTCAACTCGTTGGGATCGCTCGACCGGCTGCTCAAGCCCACGGGCGACGCCAAGCTGCTGCTCGACATCGTCCGCGAGGAGAGCGACCGGCTCAACCGCATCGTGGGCGACCTGCTGGACTTCGCGCGGCCGGTGACGCTCGCGCCCCGGCCGATGCCCGTCGAGCGGGTGCTCGACGAGGCGTGGACGGCGGCCTCGACCGCGAGCGCGCGCCCCGCGGCGGCCATCGAGGTGCGGCGCGAGGTGGCGCCGGGGCTGCCGCTGCTGGAGGCCGACAGCCGGCTGCTGCGCCAGGCGCTGGTGAACGTGATGGTCAACGCGATCCAGGCGCTGCCGCAGGGGGGCGTCGTGACGCTGCGGGCGCGCGCGGCGGTGCTGGGGACGGCGCAGCCGGCGGTCGACCTGGAGGTGGAGGACAGCGGCGCGGGGCTCGGCAACGCGGACGCGTCGCGGGTGTTCGAGCCCTTCTTCACCTCGAAGGCGACGGGCACGGGCCTCGGCCTCGCGGTGGTGCGGCGGATCATCGAGGAGCACGGGGGGACGGTCTCGCTGCGACCGGGGCCCGAGCGCGGCGCGGTGTTCACGGCCCGACTTCCCGTGCGCTCGTCGCTGGGACCCATCGGTGGCATCGGGACGCCCGCGGACGGCCTGCCGATGGGCGGAGGGATCTGAGGAGACCTGACGGTCGATGTGCCGAGGCACCCGCGCCGCGCGGCAACCGCCGTCGAGTGGGGTAGCGTCCGGTCCGTGATGACCACGCGACCGACCCGCACGCTCCTCGCCCTGTTCGCCGCCGCGCTCTTCGGGGCCCTCGCCGCGGGCTGTTCGACCGGCCTCTCGGTGGTCGGCGGGCCCGACGCGGGCGTCGACGTGAACAAGCCCGACCGCGGCGACCTCGACGTGGCCACCGCCGACGCCCCGGGGATGGACGCCCCCGACGCCCCGGGGATGGACGCCCCCGACGCCCCTGGGATGGACGCCCCCCCGGACGTCGCCCCCCCGGACGTCGCCCCGGATGTCCCCGCCGACGTGGTCACCCGCTGCGCGACCAACGCCGACTGCGCGGGCAACCCCGCCGGCGGCGCCTGCGACGTCGACACCGGTCGCTGCGTGCCCTGCGTGCCGGCCGCCGACACCTGCCCCGTGGGCCAGTACTGCAGCGGCAACACCTGCGTCGCGGGCTGCCGCAACGACGAGGCCTGCGCCCCCGCGGGCGGCGGCGGCGACGGCGGCGTGGCGGACGGCGGCGTCGGGCTCCCGCGGGCGGGGCGCTGCAACGTCCCCACCCGCGCCTGCGTCGAGTGCGCGCTCGACGAGCACTGCCCCGCGGGGCTGCTCTGCGTGGGCAACGTCTGCGTGAGCGGGTGCACCGACACGCGCCCCTGCCCGGGGCTGCTCCAGTGCTGCACCGGCGCGTGCATCGACACGGTGTCCAACGTCGCGAGCTGCGGCGCGTGCGGCGTGCGGTGCAGCGTCCCCAACGCCAACGCCGCCTGCCAGAACGGCATGTGCGCCGTGGGCACCTGCATCGCCCCCTTCGGCGACTGCGACCGCGCGCCGGGCAACGGCTGCGAGGTCAACACCCTCATGGCCACCGAGCACTGCGGCGGCTGCGGCCAGGCGTGCCCCGCGCGGCCCAACGCTGCCAGCCGCTGCGACGCGGGGCGCTGCGCCTTCGCGTGCAACCCGGGCTTCGGCGACTGCGACGGCAACGCCGCCAACGGCTGCGAGGTCGACCTGCGCCGCGACCCCACCCGCTGCGGCCAGTGCACGACGGCCTGCAACCCGCCCAACGCGACGCCGGCGTGCGTCGACGGCGCCTGCGCCGTGGGCGCCTGCGCGACGGGGTTCGGCGACTGCGACGCCAACCCGACCAACGGCTGCGAGGTGGCCCTCTCGGACACCGTCGCGCACTGCGGCCGCTGCGCGAACCGCTGCGCGGCGCGGCCCAACGCCTTCCCCGGGTGCCTCGGGGGCGGGTGCTTCACCTCCTGCGTGATGGGCTACCAGGACTGCGACGGGGTCGCCGAGAACGGCTGCGAGGTCGACGCCCGCGGCGACCTGCGCAACTGCGGCGGCTGCGGGCGCAGCTGCGCGCCCTCCAACGCGACCGGGGTCTGCGCCGCCGGGCGGTGCACCATCACGGCCTGCGACGACGGCTTCGCGGACTGCGACGGCAACGCCGACAACGGCTGCGAGGTGAACCTCCGCGGCGACGTCGCCCACTGCGGCGCCTGCCGCATGGCCTGCATGGTCTCGGGGGGCACGCCGGCGTGCAGCGCGGGCGCCTGCGGGCTCTCGATGTGCTCGGCGGGCCGCGGGGACTGCGACCGCAGCGCGGGCAACGGCTGCGAGGTCGACCTGACCAGCAGCGCCGCCCACTGCGGCACCTGCGGCGCCGTGTGCGACCTGCCCAACGCCACGGCGAGCTGCGCCGCCGGTCGCTGCGCGGTGGCGAGCTGCGCCGCGGGCTTCGCGGACTGCAACGGCAACCCCGCCGACGGCTGCGAGGTGAACGTGCGCGCCGACGTCGCCCACTGCGGCGGCTGCGGGATGCGCTGCGCCCCGGCCAACGCGGCGGGCGCGTGCGTCGCGGGGGCGTGCACCATCGCGGCCTGCACCGGCGGCGCCGCGGACTGCGACGGCGCCGCGGGCAACGGCTGCGAGGTCAACCTCGCCAGCGACGTCAACCACTGCGGCGCCTGCCCCTCGCGCTGCGCCCTCGCCAACGCCACGGCGGCCTGCGCGTCGGGCCGGTGCCTCGTGGCCTCCTGCGCGTCGGGCTTCGCCGACTGCAACGCCAACCCCTCCGACGGCTGCGAGGTGGACCTCAACACCACCCCGGGCTCGTGCGGCGCCTGCGGCCGGGCGTGCGCGCTGGCCAACGCCTCGGGCAACGGCTGCGCGGGCGGGCAGTGCACGGTCACCGCGTGCGTCGGGGGCTTCGGCAACTGCGACGGGGCGGCGGCCAACGGCTGCGAGGCCAACCTCGCGAGCGACCCGTCCCACTGCGGCGCCTGCGGCCGTCGCCCCGCCGAGGCGTGCAACCTCGCGGACGACACCTGCAACGGACGCTGCGACGAGGACGCCGGGTGCCGCACGCCGATCTTCCGGTACTTCAACCGAAGCTCCGGCGAGCACTTCTACACGGTGTCGCGCAACGAGGTGTCGGGCGGGGCCTGGGTGGAGGAGGGCGCCCCGGCGTTCTACCTGTACGCGAGCAACGCCGGCGGGCTGTCGCCCTTCTACCGGTGCGCGCTCAGCAACGGGATGCACTTCTACACGACCAGCGCCTCGTGCGAGGGCTCACCCGGCTCCCGGCTGGAGGGCACGCTGGGCTTCATCGCGGGCTCGGCCCAGTGCGGCGCCACGCCGTTGCACCGGCTGGTGCGCAACGCCAACGGGGACCACCTGTACACGACCGACCCGGTCGAGCGCGGGACGGCGCAGGCGTCCGGGGGCTACCTCTCGGAGGGCGACGCTGGATTCGTCTGGCTCGCCCCGGGCGGCTGAGCGAAGGCGTACCGTGCCGCCGATGAACCGCCGCGCTCCGACCGCCCTCGCGCTCTTCGTCGCCCTCGCGGGGTGCGCGGGCGACGTGGTCACGGTCGCCGCCGCCGACGCCTCCGCGGCAGAGGTCGCGACGCCGGTCGCCGCCCCGGGCGCTCCGGAGGTCGGCGCGACGGACGGGCCCGCGGCGGAGGAGGTCGTCGACGCGGGGCCCCCGAGGGCGGACGCCGGGGCCTGCGCCGGGCGCGTCGGCGCGCCGGGCGATCGGGAGCAACGGGTGAGGGTCGGGGGCGTGGAGCGGGTGTACCGGGTGCACGTCCCGAGGAGCTACGACCCCGCGCGGCCCGCGATGCTGGTGTTCAACTTCCACGGGTACCTGAGCAACGAGGCGCAGCAGGCGGACTGGTCCAACCTCGACGCGGCGGCCGACGCGCGAGGCTTCGTCGCCGTGCACCCGCGCGGCCGCGACACCAGCTGGAACGCCGGGGTGTGCTGCGGCGCCGCCATGGCCCGCCAGGACGACGACGTCGCCTTCGTGCGCGCCATGCTCGCCTCGCTCGAGGCGGAGCTCTGCATCGACCATCGTCGCGTCTTCGCCACAGGCTTCAGCAACGGGGCCTTCTTCGCCAACCGCCTCGCGTGCGAGCTCTCCGACCGCATCGCCGCCATCGCCCCGGTGGCGGGCCTCGTGGGCGTCGCGCCGTGCGCCCCGCCGCGGCCGGTGCCGGTGCTCAACTTCCACGGCGACGCCGACCTCGTGGTGCCATACCAGGGCAGCGCCCTGTTCGGGTTTCCCGCGGTCACGGACTCGATGCGGGGCTGGGCCGCACGCAACGGGTGCGGCGCGGCGGCGACGGAGGTGCTCCGCCAGGGCGACGCGCGCTGCGTGTCCTTCTCCGGCTGCGCGGCGGGCGCGGAGGTGATCCTCTGCACCCTGAGCGGCGGCGGCCACACCTGGCCCGGCGGCGACGTCAGCGCCCTCGGCGGGCGCACCAGCCGCGACCTCGACGCGACCCGCTACCTCCTCGATTTCTTCGAGCGTCACCCGCTGCCCTGAGCGCCTTTACGTCGCGCGGCCGTTGCGCGCCGTGCGCAGGTGCTCGATACCCTCTCGCTCAACCGTGTCCACCCCTCTCGGTCTGCACCTCCACCTGATGAGCTACGGCGCCTCGCTCCGCTTCGCGGTGTGGTTCGAGCGCTCCGGCCCGGTGCCCGAGGCGCCCGCGCGGCGCGCCACCTACGGCGCCCCGCAGCCCCACCCCGCGCACCTCTCCCACGGCGAGCGCCCGTCGTGCCTCCCGGGCTCGCTCGGCCGACAGCAGGTCACCGTGCGGCTCCCGCGGTACGACCACACCCGCCCGGTGCCGCTTCCGGCCCTCGCGGAGGCCGCGCGGCTCGCCCCTTCGGGGCGCCCTGCCAGCGGCGTCCACACCGGCCAATACATCGTCCACGCCTGGATCATCCCGCCCGCCCTCACCCTCGGGCCGCTGCACCAGCTCCTGCGCGACTGGTCGTCGCACCACGGCCCCGGCGCCCTCTCGCCGCACGCCTCCGCGGTCGTCGCGCTTCTCGACGAGCTCCTTGCCGCCGTCGCCGCGGGCCCGCTGCTGCCCACGCTCTCGCCCACCCCGGCCGCCGTCCGGCTGCGCGCCGACGCGCCCCCCGATCCCGAGTCCAGCGTCGCCCTCGGGTGGGTCCCGCCCCTCTCGCTCGCGACCCTCAACCGACTCCACCGCGCGCTCCGCGGGCTCGCGTTTCTCCCCGCGAGCGCCATCTCCGACCGCGACGACACGCCCTCCTGGCACGTCGAGACCCGGCCCGCGCGCCTCGCGATCTTCCTGCTGGAGTGCCTCAGCGCCGCCGTCGCGCACGCGCCCGAGGTGCCCGCCGACGAGGCTACGGTGCGCGCCCTCCGCGTGGCCGTCGCGCGCGGCGACGCGGCGCCCCTGCACCGCGCCCACGGGGGATGCCTCTTCCCGCAGCACCCGGTGCTCGCGCCCGTCACCCCGGCTCCGCGCGACCACCTCCACGCCCGGGTGCACCCGATGGAGGGCCCCGACGCGGCGGGCGACCCCTGGGCGGCGAACTTCGGGGTTCTGCACGGCGACGGCCGGAGCTTCCTCCCGCTCACCGCGCTGCTCGGGGGTGGCACCCTCCGCGACGCGCTCGTCGAGCACGAAGGGGCGATGTTCCTGCACCCGGGCGCGGTGCTCGAGCGCGACTGGTCGTACCTCGTGCGCGCGGGGGCCCGGATCCTGCTGCGCCCGGAGGCCCTCACGGGGCACGTCCGGCTCACCGAGCCGCAGGCGCAGATGCTCCTCTCGCAGCCGCCGTTTCCGCTCGAACCCGTGGAGTACACGCGCTGGATGGGGCGCGTGGGCCTGCCCCCCCCGAAGCGCCGCCCGAAGGACCTCGTCGCCTTCACCGTCGCGCCCGGCGGCGCCTCCGCGGCGCGGGTCCGCGTGCGCTGGGACCTCGCGGTCGACCCCGCCGACCCCGGGCGCGTCGGGCTCCACAGCTCGCGCTTCGTGCCGCACCTCGAGCTCAGCCTGGGCGACGACGCGCTCCCCACCGAGGAGGCCGAGCGGCTGCTCAAGTCCACGTCGGAGAGCTTCCTGCGCGTCGCCGGTCACGTGGTGCCGCGCGCCGAGCTCATCGCCGCGGTCGACCTGCTGCGCGCCCGCGAGAAGGTGCTGCGCAACATGGGCGCCGACCGCGGGGTCAACTACGCCGGCGCCGTGGCCCTCGACGACGAGTGGGCGGCCGAGCGCGCCGCGCAGGCGGAGTCGATCTTCTCGGCGCGGTGGGAGTCCTTCCTCGACGGGCTGCGCGACGGCGTCGGGGTGCCGCAGCTCAAGGCCCCGGCGACGTTCCGGGGCTCGCTGCGCCCCTACCAGGAGCGCGGTCTCTCGTGGCTCGCCTTCCTCGCGGCGCAGGGCTTCGGCGGGTGCCTCGCGGACGACATGGGCCTCGGCAAGACGGTGCAGGTGCTGGCGCTGCTGGCCACGCGCCGCGCGAAGGGCGCCCCGACCCCGCGCGGCCCCGACCTGGTGGTGTGCCCGACCTCGGTGGTCATCAACTGGGCGCGCGAGGCGAAGAAGTTCACCCCGACGCTGAAGGTGTACGTGCACCAGGGGCTTCAGCGAGAGCGCGACGCGGGCTTTGCGAAGGCCGCCGCCCGCGCCGACGTGGTGGTCACCAGCTACGCCATCGCGCGGCGCGACGAGGCCTCGCTCACCGCCGTGCGCTGGGGCGCGGTCATCGTCGACGAGGCGCAGAACCTCAAGAACCCCACGGCGCTC
>CAIOSS010000685.1 GCA_903860995.1 uncultured delta proteobacterium
CCGCGCGGCCGACGCGGCGCCCGACGCCCGGCCCGATGCGCCCGCGCCCGACGCGCCCGGCGACGTACCTGCGCTCGTCGACCTCGGCGCCCCGCTCGATGCGCCCGTGGGCGTGGACGCGGGCTTCGACGCCGGTCGCATCGACGCGGGCTTCGACGTGCCGACGCCGATCGACCTCGGCGTCGACCGCCCGGCGCCGGTCGACCTCGGCGGGCCCGACGTGCCCCTCGACCGGGGCCCCGACGTGGTCGATGCGCCGGCGCTGGTCGACCTGGGCGTCGACACGGGCGAGGTGCGCTGCACGCCGGGCGAGCGACGGAGCTGCTACCCCGGCCCGCCCGCGTCCCGGGGCCGTGGGTACTGCCGCGACGGGGTCGAGACCTGCGATCCCGGCGGGCGCTGGAGCGGCGGCTGCGTCAACGCCTTCGTGCCCGACTGCACCGACCGGCGCTGCGGCAGCGACGACTGCGGCGGCACCTGCGGGCCAGCGTGCGCCGCGGGGCAGGTCTGCGACGACGTCGGCCGCTGCGTGGTGCCGTCCTGCGGCGCGGGCAACTTCACCGAGACCTGCGACAACGGCGCGATCTGCCCGAGCAACAGCAACTGCACCGCGGACAACCTGTGCGCGTGTCGGCGGGGCTACGTCGGGCGCACCTGCGCCGGGGTCGACTGCGGCACCTCGTGCACCTACCCCAACTGGTACTGCGCCCGGTCGAGCTTCTGCGGCTCCGGCGCGGTGACCTGCCCGGGCGGTGTCACGTGCCCGCGCCACGCGACATGCAGCGCCGGGGGCCAGTGCGTCTGCGCCTTCGGGTACATGGCCGTCACCTGCGCGGGCGACCGGTGTACGTCGTGCCCGGGGACCGACTATCGCTGCGTCCCGGTGAGCTGACCGGGAGCTCCTCGACGTGGGCGCGGTGCCCCTCAGGGCTGCGTGGACTCTGCCCCGCTGCAGTTGCGCAGCGTGTTGGAGTTGCCGCGGCAAGCGCCGGCGTTGCACGCGCCCGGGCAGCTCGAGCAGGAGTACTGGTTGGCGGAGGCGCAGTAGGTGCCGAAGGTCGGGTCGGTGAAGCCGCCCGACTGCGGGCACGAGAAGTTCTCGTTGCCGGAGTAGGGCATGGGCTGGGTGGTGCACACCGTCGCGGCGAGCTTCCACGCGCGGCACGCCGCGGAGTCACCGGTGTTGAACGGGTAGCGCCCGCCGAGGGCCGTCACCGCGGTGGTGTTGTAGGCCGCGGTGGAGCAGCCCGCGACCGGTGAGGTCCAGCCGTGATAGAGCGGCATCGACGAGCACGCCCCGGCGACGCACACCTGGCCCGACGGGCAGGCCAGGTTGCACATCCCGCAGTTGAAGCGGTCGGTCTGGACGTTGGTGCACGCCGACTGGCAGATCGACTGACCGCTCGGGCATCCGCAGACGCCCGCCGTGCAGGTCTGGCCCGTCGCGCACGCGTTGCCGCAGCGGCCGCAGTGCAACACGTCGGTGTTGGGGTTGGACTCGCACCCGTTGGCGCCGTTGCGGTCGCAGTCCTGGAAGCCTGGTTCGCAGCCCGTCACGACGCACGCGCCGAGCGCGCACACGCCCATCCCCCGGGTGAACGTGCACGCGCTCCCGCAGGCGCCGCAGTTCGTCAGGCTCGACGTGAGCGCGCTCTCGCACCCGTCGGCGGCGCTCGCGTTGCAGTCGCCGAAGCCCGTCGCGCAGGTGAGCCGACACGCGCCGGCCGTGCACGCAGAGGTGGCGTTCGCGGTGCTGCACACCGTCGTGCAGGCGCCGCAGCGGGTCGGGTCGCGCTGGAGGTCGGCGCACATCCCGCTGCAGCAGCTGAGGCCCGCGCCGCAGGCGTGGGCGGGGGTGCAGCCGGGCGCGCAGCGGGCCGAGCGGCAGACGTTTCCCAGGGGGCAGTCGTCGTCGACGCGGCAGGCCGGTGCGGTGCACTCGCGAGCCACGTTGCAGCTGAGCGGGGGGCCGCCGTCCGCGAGGCCGACGCAGTCGAGGTCGCTCGCGCAGCCGCGCGCGCAGGTGTTGTCACTGTTGCAGTAGGTGCCCCGGGCGCAGGGGCTCGAAGTGTCGCCGGGGACGCACTGCACGCAGCGCCCGGAGACGGTGTCGCACACCGGCAGCGGTGTGCCCCGGCACTCGACGCTGCCCGTGCATCGCGGGAGGCCCGCGTCGTAGATATCGAAGGTAGGGCGCCCGAGGTCTTCGGGCGCGGTGGGCAGGTCGTCGACGGGCTCCTTGCCGAGGTCTTCGGGCGATCCGGCGTCCTCGACGAACTCCGCGTCCGGGTCGACGACCGCGGCGTCGTCGTCGACGGGCGGGTCGCTGGAGTTGACGGTCGCGCAGCCGACGGAGATCACGAAAAGGGCGAAGAGGATTCGTCGTGTCATCAAGCGAACCTTCGGGAGGGCAGAGATCGGGACGACGGTCGAAGCACGAGCCATGGTCGCGGAGCGCTCAGGGCTGTGCCGTCTCGCGGCCGGCGCAGTTACGAAGCGAGAGCGGGCTGTACCCGCAGGCGGCGTTGCAGGCGCCCGGACACGTCGAGCAGGAGTACTGGCTGGCGACGGCGCAGTAGGTGCCGAAGGTCGGGTCGGTGAAGCCGCCCGACTGCGGGCACGAGAAGTTGTTGTTGTCGACGTACGCCGTCGGCTGCGTGGTGCACACGGTCGCGGCGAGCTTCCAGGCGCGGCAGGCGTTGGAGTCGCCGACGTTGAAGGGGTAGCGCCCGCCCAGGTTGGTCAGCGCGGTGGTGTTGTAGCTCGTGGTCGAGCAGCCCGGAACCGGCGAGGTCCAGCCGTGGTAGAGCGCCATCGCCGAGCACATCCCGGCGACGCACCGCTGGCCCGCGGGGCAGGCCAGGTTGCACGCGCCGCAGTTAAGCGGATCGGTCTGCGTCGGCGTGCAGGCGCCCAGGCAGATGGTCTGCCCCGCCGGGCACTGGCACACGCCTGAGTTGCAGGATTGCCCCGTGGCGCAGGTGTTTCCGCACGCGCCGCAGTTGGCGACGCTGGTGGTGAGCGCCGCCTCGCAGCCGTTCGTCACGCTGCGATCGCAGTCCTGGAAGCCCGCGCTGCAGCTGACGATCGCGCAGCGGTCGTTGGCGCAGGTGGCCGACGCGTTGGCGATGGAGCACACCACCCCGCAGGCGCCGCAGTTGGAGGGGTTGTTGGTGGTGCTGGTCTCGCAGCCGTTGTCCCGGTTGGCGTCGCAGTCGCCCCAGCCCGCCTCGCAGCTCGCCACGCACGCGCCGGCCATGCAGGTCGGCGTCGAGCGGATGGTGCTGCAGACGCGGGTGCACGAGCCGCACGCGGTCACGCTGGTGCTCGTGTCCACGCACGCGCCCGAGCAGCAGGTGGCGCCGGTCGCGCAGCCGCGCGTGGGGGTGCAGCCCGGCACGCACATCCCGCCGGTGCAGAGGTTGCCGATCGCGCAGTCGGTGTTGGCGAGGCAGCCGACGCACACCCGGCGGGGGGCGTCGCAGATGGGCGCACCCGCGACGCCGACGCAGTCCGAGCCGTTGCGACAGCCGGGGGCGCACCGGCGCGTGGCGTCGCAGTAGCTCCCCGTCGGGCAGCTGTCAGAGGTGGGGACGCACTCGACGCACAGCCCGGAGACCAGGTCGCACGCCGCGCGGCCGGGTACCCCGGCGCAGTCGCTGACGCGCCGACAGGAGACCTGCACGTCGACGGCGACCACGTCGGGGGTCGACGGGCCGTCGTCGGCCGAGGCGTCGCGAGGCGGCGTCGCGTCGAGACCCGCGTCCGTCGCGGTGGCGTCATCGGGTGTCGACCGGTCGTCGATCGCGGCCGTGTCGAGGTCGCCGACGTCCTCGGTCCCGAGGTCGACGCTGGCGTCCATCTCGGAGCCCGCGTCGTCCACGGTGCCGACGTCCTCCGCGGCCGGTGTGTCCTCCTTGAAGATCGATTCCTCGACCGGCTTGCCGGCGTCTTCCTCAGGGGGCAGCGTGGGGAGCGCCGCGTTGCCGCAGCCGATCGCCACCACCGCGGCAAACAAAACCATCGCCCGATCGCGTCGCATGCTCAGCTTTTCCATCCGCACCTCGCGACCATATCACAGGCCTGGGGCGGCCCCGCCGCAGGGAAGCGTCGATCGCGTGGCACCGTTTCCAGCGGGTGACCTACGCCGCGGGACTCCCGGCGTCTCCCCGGCGGGGGGGGGGGCAGGACGCCTGACCTGCGCTGCCCCGCGCGCTACCAGCGATAGACCGCGCGCAGCGACGCGTGGTCCGACCCGCCGTACCCGCGGGCGGGCTGCGCGTCCCAGCGCACCTCGACCTCCGCGGCGACCACCGCGCCCGCGCCGTCGCGCGCCCGGAACACATGATCGAGCGCCAGCGCCGCCCCGCGGAAGAGGTACGTCGCGATGGCCTCGTCGGAGCGCCCCGCCGTCGCCCGCTCCAGCGCCCCGTCGGACTCGAGCGCCGCGAGCGTCGGCGAGCCCGGCACGTCGTTGAGGTCGCCGCCCAGCAGCAGCAGGGCCTCCGGTCGCTCCCGCGCGCGCGCGGCGACGATCTCCCGGGCGGTCTGGGCCTCCGCGAGGCGGCGCCCGGGGTCGTCGTCGACCATCGATCGCAGGTGCGCCGCGAAGGCGATGACGGTGTGCCCCGCGTGGTCGAGCTCGACCTCCAGCAGCTCGCGCGAGAACACCGTGCGCGTCCCGTCGGGTCGCTGGAGGGCTCGGTCGCGGTGGGTTCGCACGGCGCGCAGCGGGTCCCGCGAGACCACGGCGACGTCCACCGAGGCGGGCGTCCCGATCTCGCCCAGCACGGCGGTGGGCCACCCCGGCCCGAGGCGCTCGGCGATCGCCCGCAGCGACGCGGCAGTCTCGACCTCCTGGAGCAGCACCACGTCGGCGTCGAGGCGCTCGATGGCGCGTGCGATCTCGCC
>CAIOSS010000686.1 GCA_903860995.1 uncultured delta proteobacterium
CGACGGCTGGTGAAACGCCCCCACGAGGTTCTTTCCCGCGGGCAGGTCGACCCCCGTCTTGCCGCCGACGGACGCGTCCACCATCGCGAGCAGGCTCGTGGGCGCCGACACGTACCGCACGCCGCGCAGCCACGTCGCCGCCGCGAACCCGCCGACGTCCGTGACCACGCCGCCGCCGACGCACGCGATCACCGCGCGGCGATCGGCGCCGTCGCCCCCGATGGCCTCCCACACCCGCGCCACCGAGCGCAGGGTCTTGCTCCGCTCCCCGGGCCGCAGCACCACCCGCGCCGGCCTCCCGCCGAGCGCGCGCTCTGCGGCCTCGCCCCAGTGCCGCGCCACGGTCGCGTCGGTCACCACCGCGGCGGTCACCATCCCGGTCATCTCTCGCGCGAGCCCGCCGAGCGGCCCGACGCACACCCGGTAGCTCCGCTCGCCCAGGGGCACCAGCATCGACAGCGCCCCGCGCGCCTGCGCCGCCACCGCGTCGGCCACCGCGGCGACCGGTCCACTGGCGGCGACCGTCGCGTGCGCCTCGGCGTAGGCTGACCGCCGGGCCTCGAGCAGCACCTCCAGCGCCCCGGCGCCACCGCGAAGGAGCGGCCGCTCGACGCCGCCCGCGAGCCGCGCCCGCAGGGCCTCGATGGGCGCCGCGAGCGTCACCACCCTCGCGCGCCGGAGCGTGTCACGGCGCGTCGTCCGGTCGACCAGCGCGCCGCCGCCGACCGCGACGAGCACCCGCTCTCCCTCCAGCGCGCGCCGGAGCGCGGCGCGCTCGCGCTCACGGAAGGCCACTTCGCCCTCCCGCGCGAAGAGCTGCGCGACGGTGGCGGAGGCCTCGGCGGTGATGATGTCGTCGAGGTCGACGAAGCGCCACCCCAGCGCCGCCGCGGCCAGGGCCCCAACGGCGCTCTTGCCGACCCCCGGCGGCCCGCTGACGACGCAGCGCAGCGCCGCCCGCTCAGCGCCCGGCGAGCTGGCCACGGTAGCCGTCCAGGTTGCGGAGCAGCTCGCGCATGGAGTCGCCGCCGAGCTTCTCCAGCAGCGCGTCGGCCAGGGTGAGGCACACCATCGCCTCGAGCACGACGCCCGCCGCGGGCACCGCGCACACGTCGCTGCGCTCGGTGTTGGCGGGCGCGGCCTCGTGGGTGCGCACGTCGACCGACGCGAGCGCGCGGCGCAGGGTGGAGATGGGCTTCATCGCGGCGCGCAGCACCAGGGGCTCGCCGTTGGTCACTCCCCCCTCCAGGCCGCCCGCCCGGTTGCTCGCGCGGGCGTAGGCGCCGTCGACGTACGCGATGGCGTCGTGCACCGCCGACCCGCGTGCCGCCGCGGCGGACCAGCCCTCGCCGATCTCGAAGGCCTTGATGGCCTGCACGGACATCGCGGCCTGCGCGAGGCGCCCGTCGAGCCGACGGTCCCACTGCGCGTAGGTGCCGAGGCCCGGGACGACGCCCACCGCGACCACCTCGATGACGCCGCCGAGGGTGTCGCCGGCGTGCGCCGCGGCGAGGATCTCGGCGCGCATCGCCTCCTCCGCGGCCTCACCGAGGACCCGCAAGGAGGATCCCTCGACCCGGTGTGCGAGCGCCCCGTCGGGCACCCACGCGCGGGGGTCGGCCTCGGCGCCGTCGCGCACCGGACCGATGGAGAGCACCCGCGAGCGCACCGCCACGCCGCATTCCTCGAGGACGCGCCGCGCCACCGCCCCGGCGGCCACCCGCGCCGCGGTCTCCCGGGCGCTCGCCCGCTCGAGGACGTCGCGCAGGTCGGCGCGGTCGTACTTGAGCGCGCCCGGCAGGTCGGCGTGCCCGGGTCGGGGCGTGCTCACGGGCTCCGGGGTGGCGGCGAAGGGCTCAGCGCCCATGCGCCCCTGCCAGTTGGCGAAGTCGCGGTTGACGATGCGCAGCGCGATGGGGGAGCCGAGGGTCTCCCCGCCGCGCACGCCGCCATCGATGGCGACGGCGTCGCGCTCGATCTTCATGCGCCCGCCGCGGCCGTAGCCACGCTGGCGCCGGGCGAGGTCGCGGTCGATGTGATCGGCGAGGAGGGCGAGTCCGGCGGGGACGCCGTCGAGCAGTGCGAGGAGCGAGGGCCCGTGGGACTCCCCGGCGGTGGACCAGCGAAGGTGGGACATTGGTGGATGACGAGGGTGTCTTGGGGTCACCGCGGGCGCGGCGTCAACCCGTCGGGCGGATCAGCGGCCGAGGGACTCGGCGCGGTTCACGATGCGCGGCGTGATGAAGATCAGCAGCTCGGTGCGCCGGTCGCTCTGGCGGCGGCGCTGGAAGAGCGCGCCGAGGATCGGGATGTCGCCGAGCAGGGGAACGCCTTCCACGTTGCGGCCGGTGTTGCGGGTGTAGATCCCGCCGATGACCGCGGTGCGACCGTCCTGGATGAGCAGGTCGGTCTCGGCCTCGCGACGGAGGATCGTGGGGTCGCCGCGGGCGCCGGTGTTGTTGAAGTCCGGCTCGTCGCGGTTGACGCGCACGTGCAGCGAGATCGACCCGTCGGCCGTGACGTGCGGGCGCACCCGGAGCTGGAGCTTGGCCTCCTGGAAGGCCGTCTGGATGCCCGCGGCGCTCACCTGCGAGTAGGGGATGAGGGTGCCCTGCGCGATGGTGGCCTCGCGGTTGTCGAGCGTCAGGATGCGCGGCGAGCTCACGATGCGCAGCACGCCGGTGCTCTCCGCGGCCGAGAGGCGGACGTTGAGGTTGAGCCCGTGCCCGATGGAGCCCAGCGTGAAGCCGAGCGCACCGCCGGCCCCGGCGCCGGCGGCGGCCGGGAGGTTGACGGCGAAGTTGGGGTTCGCGACGCGCTGCTGCGTCAGCGAGAGACCGCCGGTGGGAGAGTTGGGGTCGCTGGCGCCGCCGATGACGCTCACGTCGCTCGGGAAGGTCAGCCCGGTGGGGTTGCCCGTCGTCGCGAGGAACCCGAGATCACCGCCCCACTGGATTCCGACGTCGCGCGAGAAGGTGCTCGTCGCCTCGACGATGCGCGCCTCGACGAGCACCTGCGGGGTCTGCGTGTCGAGCGAGCGCACGAGCTGCTCGACCTGGTTGAGCGAGCCCGCCACGTCGCGGACGATGAGCATGTTGGTGCGCTCGTCGACGGAGAGCGTGCCGCGCGAAGTGAGCAGCTCGCGCGCCCGGGGGGCGACCTCGCCGCCGAGCGCGTAGCTCACCGGGATGAGCCGGGTCTCGAGGGGCTCGAGGGCGACGTTCTGCTTGGCGCGCTCGATCGCGAGCTCGCGCTCCTTGTCGAGCACCGACTGGGGCGCGATGCGGATGATGTTGCCGTCGCGCTGCATGCCCAGCGAGCGGGCGGCGAGGATCACCTCCAGCGCGCGGTCCCACGGCACGTTGTGCATGCGGATGGTGACGTTGCCGGCCACGTCGTCGGAGGTGACGATGTTGACGTTGCCCACCTCCGCGAGGAGGCGCAGCACGTTGTGGATGTCCGCGTCCCGCAGGTCGATGTCGATGCGGCGCCCGGTGCCGGCGGACTGGCCCCGCGCGCCGTTGATCTGCATCGGGACGGTCGACAGGAACCCCGCCTCGTCGGCGCGCGCGGCCCCGACGACCTCGGCGGATTCGCGCGCCACCACCCGGGATGGCGGTCGGGTCGGCGGGGGATCGTCCGACGGCAGCATTTGCGCGGAGGACGTGCTCGGCGCAACGAGCGCTGCGAAGAGAAGCAACAGGGGTCCGGCGAAACGCCACGGAAGCGCGTGTGCGTGCCGGGGGCCATCAGACGGCATGGGACGGAGCCGGTTCATCCAGGACCTCACTCGGGTTTCGCCCCCACGGTATCGGAGGGCGGCGGGCGAACCCGCATTTCTCTCAAAAAATTTTGACTCAACGGACCGATGCCAGGAGCTCTGCCCCCCTCCCGGTCCGCCGTACGGAGCTCCCATCGCCCCCCCTTTGGTCTGGGGAACGATGCGTAGCCCGCTCGGCGGTCGGGAGGCGATCGATGGGTTAAGGAGCGCTCAGTGCAGCGGCGACTCGCCGCCCGTCGTCACGATGGGCGGCGGCGTGCTCGGGAGCGGGACCAACGTGGGCCCCGTGGGCGCAGTCGCGGCCGGGGGCGCCTGCACGATGACCGTGGTGGTCGTGGTCGGAGCGCCCGAAGCCCCTCCCGTCGTGGTCGTGGTGCCAGGCCTGCCAGAGCCGGGGCCCGGGGCGCCCGACGGTACGCTCGACGGCAGGAAGCTCGGGGCCGGACCCCCGACGCCCGGGATGGGCATCCCGAGCGCGGAGCCCACCGAGGGCGGGGGCTGCGCCTGGGTGCTCGAGACGCCCTGCGACGCCATCGCGACCGCGCGCTCAACCACCTGGGCGTTGGGGTTCAGCGGGTCTTCGCGCTCGAAGACCACCTCCGCGGGAATCTCCGCGAGCGAGCCGTCGGGTGCCCGACGGAGCCGGGCGGGCGAGATGCGCGCGACGCGCCAGTGCACGGCGTAGTCGGTGCGGCCCTCGACGTTCGAGCGGATGATCTCCTGCCGCCCGACGTACATGCCGCGCCGGAGGATGGTGCCGGCGTTGGAGGGGTCCTTCACCATCGCGTAGGGGCTGTCGGTGCCGAGCACCACCGCGACGAGGCGGAGCTCGTCGAGGGAGAATCGCGGCAGCACGACGGAGCGCGAGTCCGTGGTGGTGATGATGTCGATCCGGTTGCTGAAGCGCCGGAACGGGTCACGCACCTGGAGGCTCTCGACGAAGGACTGGTCGGTCACGGGGATGGGCGGCGGACCGCCCGCGTCCCCCTGGCCGGGGGTGGTGCGCCGGTTGGCGTTGTTGGCCCCCGTGCGCGCCGTGCTGTTGGTCGACGGCGCCGATGGGGGCGCCGGGGGCGGCGGGTCTTCGCAGCCGACCGCGCCCAGGGCGAACGCGAGCGACCACGCCGTCGAGCGACTCTGCCAGCGCTTCATCGCGCACCTCCAGCCGCGGCCGCGGGGGCCGCTCCCGGGGTGCCCGGGGCGCCGGTGGTGGCCACGCCGCGGAAGGTCGTCGCCAGGAGGGTCGCGGACAGCATCATGTCGTGCGTGTTCGGGTCCTCCGTCGGCGTCTGAAGCTCGATGTTCTCCATGTTGATGACGCGCGGCAGTTGCGAGACCGAGTGGAAGAAGCGCGCGAGGGAGAGGTAGGTGCCGTTGACCTGCATCTGCACCGGGATGCGCGCGAAGTATCGCTCGACGCGCTCGTCCACCGGCTGGATCAGCCGGATCGAGAGCCCGCTCGCCTCGGCGAGCGCGTTGATGCTGCGCATGAACCCGGGGATGTCCGGGTCGTTGGGCAGCACCGACTCCAGCGACTGGGCGTGCACCCGGGCCCGCGCCAGCTCCGCCACGTCCGTGTTGTACCGCCGGAGGTTCTGCTCCTCCCGCACCCGCGAAGCGGCGAGCTCGGTGCGCTGCGCCTCCTGCTGCGTGCGGTCCTGATCCAGCGGGTCATACAAGAGGAAGTAATAACCGACGAGCACGCCGATCACCGCCACCACCCAGACCACCACCAGCAGCACCGTCTGGTTGACCCCGCCGAGGCTCAGGCCGCCGCTCTTCTTGGCCGCCATGTCAGTACCTCACCCTCGCGCTGATGGTGAACTGCTGCACCGGCAGGCCGTTGGTCGCCACGGCCGCCGAGGCGCGCTCGAGGCGCACGTTCTGGAAGTACAGGCTGAGCTGCATCCTGCGCATCGCCTCGCCGACGTCGTCGGCGGTGCGGCCCTCACCCTGGATCTTCACCGTGCGGTTCTCCTCGTCGAAGCTCGTGAGCCAGAGCCGCTTGGTGTCCCAGGTCGTGCTCCAGAGCTGGTCGCGCAGGCCGCGCGCGCGGAGGTTCTCGACCACCGTCGGATCGGCCGTCGGCGCGCCGTTGGTCGAGAGGATGTGCGAGATCTCCAGCAGCATCGAGGTCGGTCCCGTGCGGGCCGCCTGGAGCTGCTGGATCGCCTCCTCGCGGCGGTGGATCTCCGCGAGCTCGTCGAGGATCTTCTGGTGATCCGCCACGCGACCCTTGATGGCGTCGATCTCGCTCTGGGTGCGGGTGTTGGCGTTGCGGATCGCGTCCACCTCGCCCACCTGCGACGTGTGGAAGAGGAAGAGCCCGCTCAGCAGCAGCACCAGCGACCCGATGACGCCGACGAGCAGCATGTTCGGGACGCTGCCGCCGCCGAGGCCCGCCTGCGTGCGGCGCCCCTTCTCGTCTGGCAATAGGTTGATCTTGAGCATCGTCTCGGTCCCTCTACGCCTTCTCGCGGTCCTTGCGCAGCGCCAGCCCGATGGCCACGGCGACCTGCGCACGGTGCAGGTTCAGCAGGTCGCCGTTGACCTCCTTCAGGTCGACGGCGATGTCTCGAAACGGATCGAGCAGCTCCACCGGCGCCTTCGTGCGGCGCTCGATGGCGGCGCCCACCTCGGGGATGTTCGCCGTCCCACCAGAGATGTAGATCCGCGAGATCTCCCGCTCGCCGCTCGTCGCCAGGTAGAAGTCCAGCGAGCGGAGAATCTCACCGCTGAGCCCCTCGCAGACCTGCCGCACGATCTGCGGCACCTCGTTGGGGACCACCGAGCGGCCGGTCGACGCACCCTGCATCACCGCGCCGGTCTTGTACGTCTCGGCCTCCTCGTAGGAGATGCCGAGGCGCTTCTGGATCTCCTCGGTGATCGCGTTGCCGCCGTTGATGATGTTGCGCGTGAACGCCGGGATGCCCGCCGACAGGATGGTGATGGTGGTGAGCGTGGCGCCGATGTTGATCAGCGCGATGGTGCCGTCCTTGGGCAGGCCGTAGTTCACCTCGAAGGTGTTCTGCACGGTGAAGGCGTCGACGTCGATCACCATGGGCTTCAGCTTCGCCTCGCGGGCGACCTGCGCGGTGTCGTTGATCTCGTCCTTTTTGGCCGCCACCAGCAGCACGTCCATCTGCCCCTGCTCGCTCCGGCTGCGCAGCACCTCGTAGTCGATCTGCACGTCCTTGATGTCGTACGGGATCTGCTGCTCGGCCTCCCAGTCGATCTGCTCGTCGAGCTCCGCGGGGCTCATGAGAGGCAGCGTGATGCGCTTGATGATCACCGCGTGGCCCGACACCGCGAGCGCCACCTCTCGGCGCTTGATCTTGAGCTGCGTGAAGAGGGCGTTGAGCCCCTCGAGCACCGCCGCCGTGTTCATGACGTGCCCATCGACGATCGTCTGCGGCGGCAGCGGGTGGTACCCGAAGCGCACGAGCGTGCGCTTGCCGCGCACGTCCTTGAGCTGACAGACCTTGATAGAACTCGAACCGATGTCGACGCCGACGAGATAGTTGCCTTCGGCCATCCGCGTTCCTTGAAGCAGCGCCGTGAGGTGGACGCTGATCAGCGCCATTCAAGCACCCGCGCGTCTCGCGGGTCAAAACTTGATCGGACAACCGTCCATCGAGGCAGGAGCTCTACCGCTTCGCGCCCTTGGCGGCCGGCTTCGCGGGCGCCTCGGCCTCGTCCTCGCCGACGTCGATGTCTTCGAGGCGGGCAACGCGCACCTTCGTCGATCCAGCGTCTTCGCCCTTTCCATCATTGTCCAGCTCGATGAGCGACGCGTAGAGCGTCGCAAACATCGGGCCCATGATGAGCGGCTGCTGGTAGAGGTGCGCGGGCGTCGAGGAGGTAGCGGGCAGGCTCCCGAGGATGGCCGTGAAGTCGATGGCGCTGCCGGTGAGCACCACCGCGCCGAGGGCGTAGAGGCCGCACCCCACCGCGATGCCGAATACACCACGGAGTAAAGCCTCGATCCACGCGCCGGGCTTCCACAGCGGCTTGCCCGCGACGACGCCGGTGATGGCACCGAGAACTCCGTACAGGAGGTAGCCCCAGAACCCGCTCACGCTCCCGATGTGCGCGAGCATGTAGAGCCCGACAGCCATGCCCCCGCCGAGGATGAGGCCCTTCAACATTCCGATGATCAGGCGCTTCAGCATGGGGTGGCGACGAGGTTGTCACGCGCCCCCCGCAGCGGCAACCGTCGCTGCGAGGGGAAAGTATCGGGCGAGAGCGTGGGTTAGAAGCTGGGCGCCGCGCCGGTGGGCACGAGCTGGGCCGCGACGCAGCCCTGCCCGTCGACGCCGTCGATGCGCAGCGTGAAGAGCGCCTCGAGGTGGACGCCATCCCCCGCGGGGCGGGCCTCGGAGATGCCGACGACGCGGCAGGTTCCGTCGCCGAGGCGGGAGGTCTCGAGGATGAGCGGCCGCGAGGCAGCGAGGCGCACGATGGCCTGCGTGGCCGAGAGCCACGAGCCCTCGGTGCCTTCGCCCGCGAGGCGGAGGAGGCCCGCGTGCGCACCCGGTGCGTCGACCGCCGCGAGGATGCCCTCGGCGCCGGTCACGAAGTGGTGGAGCACGGCGCGCGCCGTCGCCGGGGTGGTCTCACCGAACACCAGCCGGTGGGGTCGCATGCGCACCGCCGCGTCGACCGCCGCCGTGCTGTCGCCCTCGGCGTGGAGCACCGCGGCGTCGCGGCGCACCCGGGCCAGCTCGTCGCGGGTCTCGACGATGGCGATGCGGTCGGTCGCCGGGAGCGCCGAGAGGAAGGCCGACAGCAGCGTGGTGCGCCCGGAGCCGGCGCCGCCGACGACGAGCACGTTGCGCCGCGACTGCAGCGCGTGGTGGATGAGCGGCAGCGTGTTGGACGAGAGCGCCCCGCGCGCGGCGAGGTCGTTGAGGGTCGGAGCGCGTGCCGGGGCGCGCTCGACGGAGGCCACCGGGCCGTTGATCGCGACGGGCGGAAACACCGCCACGAGGCGGGCGCCGTCGCGGAGGATGGCCTCGATGGCCGGGCGGCCGCCGCGGTCGACGCCGTGTGAGCGCAGCAGTCGGTCGATGCCCTCGACGGCCGCGGCCGACGAGGAGAAGCAGTAACCGGAGGGGCCCACCACGCCGCTGCGCCCGACGGACACGATGCCCGTGGACTCGACGATGATGGCGGTGATCTCGCCGTCCTCGATGAGCGTGTCGAAGGGGCCGGCGCCCGCGATCTCCGCGAGCGCGTCGCGGGTGAGCCGCTCGGGGGTCACGCCGTTGGGTAGGTTGGGCAGGCTGCGCGCGGCCTGCTCGACGGTGGGACGCAGGCGGGCCCGGGCGACCTCGTCGCCGACGGCGGACTCGGCGCCCCGGCTGCGGGCTCCCCGCACGACCTGGGCGAGCAGCTCCTGGTACTCATCGACCGCGTGGCCGGAGGGACGGGAGGCAGCGCGCACCGGCGCCACCGCGACGGCGTGCGAGGGCGGAGCGCCGCTGGGGATGGACGCCGGCTCCAGCGGGCGCGACATCGCGACGGCGGCGGCGACGTCGGGCTGACGCGTCGGCTCGTCGAGGTTGGGGACCATCGGGATGACCTCCCGCTGCGGCATCTCCGCGGGCGTCGGCATCGCCGCGGTCGGGAGCGGAGCGGCGACGGGCGCACCTACCGGAGGCATTCCATGCGGCGCGAAGGAGGACGCGGGGCCACCGAACGAGGGAGGCGGCGCGCCATAGCCCGGAGGAGGACCGCCGAGCGACGGAGGGGGACCGCCGAGCGACGGAGGGGGACCGCCGAGCGACGGAGGGGGACCGCCGAGAGACGGAGGGGGACCGCCGAAGGAGGGAGGAGGACCGCCAAGCGACGGCGCTGATCCCATGGAGGGAGGCATTCCGCCCATCGACGAAGGAGGACCGCCCACCGACGGCGACGCACCCATCCCGCCACCCATCGGGGGACCACCCATCGGGGGACCACCCATCGGGGGACCACTCATCGGAGGACCACCCATCGGGGGACCACTCATCGGAGGACCACCCATCGGAGGACCACCCATCGGGGGACCACCCATCGGCGATTCCATCGGCATCGACGGACCGCCGAGACCACGCGCCCCGATGGGAGGCATCGCACCGCCCGAGCCAGGACGAAGCGGCGGGGGACCACCCGCGGGACCAGCGCCAGGGCTTCCTGGCCCCATCACCGTGCTACGGGGCGGACCACCCGGCGGCGACATCGGACTCGCCGGACGCGGCTCGGGGGGACCACCCATCGGGCCCGGCGCCGACATCGGGCCGGGAGACGAGCCACGCGCGAGACCGGGCGGAGCTCCAGCCCCTGGGCGCCCGCCGAGCGACGGCGGGCCGAAACCCCCAGCAGCGCGCGCGGGCTCTGGCGTCTCCGGCGAGTCGTCGTAGCCGCCGTCATCGACACCCTGCGGTGCGCCCACGTCAGCGTCGTTGCCGGCGTCATCGCCCACATCGTCCATGGCGCCCGCGAGGTCACCCATGTCGACGGTGACCACGAAGTCACCGATGTAGATCTTGTCACCCGGACGAATCACCGACGGCGTCGTGATGCGACGGCCGTTGAGATAGGTGCCGTTGGTGCTCTTCAGGTCGGCAACGAAGAAGCGCCCCTCCCGGCAGAACACCTGCGAGTGACGCTTGGAGACATTGCCCTTCGGCAGGACGATGTCATTCCCAGGGACGCGGCCAACGGTGACCTCGTCCTTGTCGAACTCCATTCGCTTGGGCGTTCCCCCCTTCTCCGTCACGTTCAGCGTCAGCATCGCGGCAACTTCGCTCCTCTTCGGTGCGCATCGTAACCGATTCCGTACCGGCAGTGCCTAGCAACTTGGGGACGTCGCGGAGATCCCTCGGAGCACCCGAAGCGTTCCATCGCCGGCGCCGCCTACGCACACCGGCGCGCCCGCCGGGTCGAGCACGAGGCAGGTGCCCTCCACGCCGGGCGGCGCCGACACCGGCCGACCGAAGCGCAGCGCCCGCGCCGTCTCCTCGTCCACCGTCGCCGTCGGCATCCAGCTCGCGGCCCGCGACCATCCCTCCACCGCCGCCCGGACCTCATCCTTCATCGCAGCGTCACCGCGCGACGCGGCCATCAGCACCGCGCCGTCAAAGGAGCCGTCGAGCGTGAAGGTGCCCGAGCGCGTGCGCCGCAGCGCCGTGAGGTGCCCGCGGGTGCCGAGCGCGAGCGCCAGATCGCGCGCCAGCGAGCGCACGTAGAAGCCCTTGCTTACCGCCACCGAGAGCGAGCACTCCGGGGGCTCGGTGCGCACCGCGGTCACCACGGCCTCGCGCAGGACGACCTCCCGGGCCTCCGGCACCACCACCTCGCCGCGGCGCACGCGGGCGTGCATGGCCTCACCGTCGACCTTGATCGCGCTCACCACGGGCGGCACCTGGGAGATGGTCCCGACCATGGCCGCGAGCGCGGCCTCGATGGCCTCGCGGGTCGGCGCGGCGGTGCCCTCCGGGGCGCGCGCGACGACCTCGCCCTCCGCGTCGAGGGTGTCGGTCTCGGCGCCGAAGCCCACCGTGGCGTCGTAGGCCTTGTCGTCGGCCGAGAGGTGCGCCGAGAGCTTCGTCGCCTCGCCGAGCATCAGCACGAGCACACCCGTCGCCATCGGATCGAGGGTGCCCGCGTGGCCCACCTCGCGCTGCCCGAGCGCGCGCCGCGCCGCCGCCACCACGTCGTGAGACGTCGGGCCGCGCGGCTTGTCCACCCGCAGCACGCCGTCGATGGGCGGTCGCCGGGGCGGCACCGATCAGTCCGGCTCGCCGGGCTTCGGATCTTCGCTCGGCGCGGGCGGCGGAGCCTTCAGCTCCTCGCCTACCTCGCGCAGGAGCGCATCGAGGCGCACCAGGTCGTCGCGGTTGGCGTCGAGGGAGAAGTGCAGCTCCGGCGCGTGCCGCAGCCCCAGCCGCGGCGCGAGCTTCGAGCGGATCATCGAGGCCAGCTTGTCGAGCCGACGCCCCGCCACCTTCGCGCGGATGCCCCCCGGGTCGTCGCCCATCAGCACGAAGCCGATCTGCGCCTGCGAGACGTCCTCCGCCACCTTGGTCGCGGTGATCACCACGCCCTCCAGCCGCGGGTCGCGGAACTCCTGCGACAGCATCACCGCGAGCTCCTGGGTGATGCGCGAACCGACCCGCGCCGCGCGGTGTCCGGTCTCAGCCTTCTTCACTGCCACCGAACTTCTCCATCAACCCCGAGGCGTCATCCATCTCGCTGCCGCCCGGGAGCGCTTCGTCGTCGGGGTAGACCACGAAGGCCAGCTCGCGGCCGCTCACCAGCGCGGCGCCCGCCACCGCCGAGGCCACCGCCGCGGTCACCTTATCGAGGACCTCGTTGACGTGCCCGCGCTCGGTCGAGATCGCCGAGACCGCCAGCGTCGCCACTTGCCAGCGCTCCTGGTCGCCGACCTCGGCCACCGCCACGTTGTAGCGCGCGCGCACGCGTTCGACGGCCCGGCGCACCACCGCGCGCCGGTCTTTGAGGGAGTGGGCCGCGGGGAGGTGCAGCCGCAGCCGGAGGAGCCCGATCACCATCGCCGTATCACTCCGCGCGCCACTGCACGCGCAGCCCGCCGTCGC
>CAIOSS010000687.1 GCA_903860995.1 uncultured delta proteobacterium
GCCCTCCTGCGTGCGCACCGCGGTCACGTCCGTCACCCAGACGCGGTTGGGGGCCTTCGCCGTGAAGTCGCGCGCGAGCCGATTGGGCGCGATGGGCGAGTCGTGGCGCGAGTCGGTCGTCGTGCGGAACGGGCGCTTGCGCTCGGCCCGAACGCCCCGCGTGCGCATCAGCCGCTCGACGCGCCTCTTGCCCACGCGGAGCCCCTCAGGGCCCCCGCACGGGCGGGGACCGCGATCGCGACCGCAGCAGGGATCCGGCACTCCCTCACGGAATGCTTGAAAATCTGGGCAAAGTACTGTCACCGACTCCTTGGGTGGCGCGACGACGACGCGCTCGCGGGGGCCACGTTCGCGGTGATCAGCGGGGCGCTCACCCGATCTGGAGATATCGCGCCGCGATTCGTGACCAGTCGTGCGCGCGGGCCACGGCGCGATTGCGCTCTCCCATCGCGGCCCGGAGCCCGTCGTCGGCGAGCAGGTGCTCGATCGCGTCGGCGAGCGCCCCGACGTCCCCCACGGGCGTCGTCGCGCCGTGGACGCCGTCGCGCACGATGTCGACGCAGCCGCTCACGCGCGACGTGACCACCGCCCGCCCCGCGGCCATCGCCTCCAGCAGCACGAGCGAGAACACCTCGAAGCGCGACGCCAGCACGAACACGTCGGCCTGCTGGTACGCGCCCACGAGGTCGTCGCCGTCGAGCCCCGGGTGCGTCGCCACGCGGTCGCCAACGCCCAGCGCGCGCGCCCTCTCCCGCAGCGCCTCGGTGCCGCGGCCGATGAACACCTGCCAGACATCGCGGCGCGCGCGGGCGACGCGGGCGTGGGCCGCGAGGGTGACGTCGTGGCTCTTGGTCGGATGCTCGCGGGCGACGCTCAGCACGACGCGCGCGTCGCGCGGGATGCCGAGCGCTCGCCGCAGGTCGAAGGGCGAGGCGCGCTCGTAGCGCGCCGACTCGACGCCGTTGGGAATCTCCACGATGCGCGCCGCGGGCACGCCGAGCGCCTCCATCCACCTGCGCGCGTCGCGGCTGAGGGCGATGGCCGCGCGGCTCTGGCTGAGGCCGCGCACGAGCGCGCGATCGCAGTGGTAGAGGGCGCGCAGCCCCCAGGGCTCGGGCGTGAGCTCGGCGCCGTGGCAGGTCACGAGGTATGGGATGCCGGGGCGCACCGACGCGAGCCAGGTGCCGCAGGGGTAGCCGTAGTGGGCGCTCACCAGGTCGGGGCGGTAGCGGTGGAGCGTCGCCGAGAGGATCACCGGCTGCGCGCAGCCCCAGGGCGCGCGGTGGTAGCCGAAGCGCGTGGCGCCGGGCAGCACCGGGTACTGGCGAACGGTGTAGCGTGCCTCGGGGTGCGTCGCGCGGTCGCTGAGCCAGTTGAAGACCCGCACCTCGTGCCCCATCGCGGTCCACGCGTTGGCCAGGTGATGGACCACGAACTCCGCGCCCCCCACGCTGGGGAGAAAGGTCGCCGTGACGAGGGCGATGCGCATGGGCAGAGTGTACGCATGAGGTTCTGCGCATGACTGCGGCGATTCGACGGGCGGTGGTCGAGGCCGCAAGGAGGTCGCCCTGGCTGGGCATTCCGGCGTTCGTGGCCGAGCGCGCGGTGTGGCGGGCGGGCTGGCTGTGGGACGCGACCCCGCGGGACACGTACCCCCGCGAGGTCCTCGATCAGGTGGGACGCGACGGCATCGCCGTGGTGCCCGGCTACCTCGATGGGCCGCGGTGCGAGGTGCTGCGGGCCGAGGTCGACCGCGTGCTCGAGGCCGAGCCCCGCTACGTTCATCGCAAGACAGACCTCCGGGTGTATGGGGCCGAGCGCGTGTCCGCGCCGATACGGGCCGTGCACGAGCACGCGGAGTTGCTGGCGCTGGCGCAGGCGTACAACCGCCACCCGGTGGTCAACGGCTTCACGCTCGCGAGCCGCCTGACGCACACCCCCGGCCTCCGCGTAGGCTCCGGGCCGGGCTGGCATCGGGACCATTGGTTTCAGCAGATCAAGGCACTCGTCTACCTCGGCGACGTGACCGTGGAGAACGGCCCCTTCGAGCTCATCGCGGGCTCCCACCGCGGATCGTCGCGGGCCCTCGACATGCACCGCTACGGCACGCGCTTCAAGCAGTACGCCTTCGACGACGACGAGGTCGCGCGCCTGCTCGCGAGCGAGCCCGGGCGCCTGCGCACCGTGACGGGCGCGGCGGGCACCCTGATCCTCGCGGACACCTCGGCGATCCACCGGGGCCGCCCGATCGAAGCGGGCGTTCGCCGCTCGCTGACCAACTACTACTACCCCCCCGACGAGCTCGACGTGCTCTACCGGTTCTTCGCCCCGACGCTCCGCGTCCCCCTGTGAGCCCTCTCAGTCCAAGCTCCACGTCAGTCGTCGCCCACGACCTCGGCGTAGTCGCAGCCCGTGCAGAGCAGCCCCCGCGCGTGGCGGCCGGTGAAGAGCTGATGGCGCACGTCGCGGTACCTCGCGCCCTGCCACACGGCCTCGACGGTCGCGTCGTCCGGGCGCTCGCCCACGCGGCCCAGCACCACCGTGCGGCGCCAGTCGCAGTTGCACAGCACGCACTGCCCGCTCGCGAGGACGTACAGCTTGACGAAGGGGCGGTGGCAGAGCGGCGAGAGGGCCGCGGCGCGCGGCCGCTTCAGCGAGCTCGGCACGGGCATGTCGGCCCCGACGAGCGCGCGCTCGTTGGAGAACGCCTTGAGCAGCGCGTGCTCCCGGAGCGCCGGCGGCGCGCGGTCGAGCGACGCGCGGATGTCGGGCACGTCGCCCGTCACGAGCTGAATCCGCAACGACCCGAGGTCGCCCGCGGCGCGGAGCTCGAAGACCTCCCGGAGGTTGCGCTCCAGGCGCGCGAACGAGAGGCCCGCCATGACCGCCTCGTAGGTCTCGCGGTCGAACCCGTGGACGCTCACGCTGAGCTCGCCGAGGCCCGCCGCCGCCAGGCGCCACGCCACGCCGCCGGTCAGCGCCGAGCCGTTGGTGAACAGCCCCAGCGTCGCCTCGGGCAGCGCCGCGCGGGCGCGCCCGATCCAGTCGGGCAGCCGCTTGTCCACCAGCGGCTCGTTCATGAGGAAGAGTGAGAGCCGCTCCACCGGCCGCCCCGCGAGCTGCGCCAGGATGGCCTCGTAGCGCGCGAGCGACATCTCCTCGTGCGCGAAGCCCGCCTCGCCCGTGACCACGGGGTAGGGGCACATCCCGCACGCGGCGTTGCACCGCGTCGTCGTCTGGATCTGGATCTTCGGCGGGAACGGCACCGCGGCGAGCACCTCGCGGTCGAGCGCCGCGGCGTCGAGGTCCGCGCCCGCCGCGCGCAGGCTGGCGAGGCGCGCCATGAGCTCGGCCTCCCGGTCCACCCGGGTACGTTCGTCGAACTCGCGCATGACGCTACCCCGACGCCGCGCCCGCGGGCTGAGGGGCCTTCACCTCGAACACGAAGAGGGTGAGGTCGGCGTCGCCGTCGTTGACGATCCCGTGCGCGCCCCCCGCGCGGTTGCGCACGAGGTCGCCCGCGCGCACGCGGAACTCCCCGCCGTCGCGCCACATCCGACCCGTCCCCGCGGTGACGAGGTAGTACTCCTCCTCGTCGGCCGCGTGGCGGTGTCGGCCGATGGAGCTGCCGGGCGGCACCACCGCCACGTCGATGAAGTTGCACCCGCCGTCGGTCTGCGCGGCCTCGGCGACGCGGCAGAACCGGATCGTCCCGACCCCCTGGTGGGCGACCACCTCGCGCAGCGGCGCGTCGTGGATGTTCACCCGGTCAAAGCCCTCGTTGCCCGAGCCCTGTTCCATTCGGTGCGCTCTGCTCCTCTCACACGGTGTCGGGCGCCAAGATATCGCGTGCAAGGGCCCCGTCCATCGTCGCCCAGGCCCGCTCGGCCGCGAGGTCGTCGAGCACGCGGTGGTAGCTCCGCGCGAGCCGGGCGCCGGCCGCAGGGCACAGCACCGCGAACGCCGCCTCCGCGCCCGATGGGTCGGGCGAGACCGCCAGCACCGTCGCGTCTGCGAGGGCGATCCGTTCGAGCTCGTCGAGCATCTCGAGGTCGCTGAAGAGCGCCAGCCGCCGCAGCGCGGCCGGCCAGAGCGCGACCCGTGGACGCGCGGCGCCCGTGCGCGGGTGCGCGCGGACGTCGAGCACGATCTGCGCGGCGTAGGCCTCGATCCAGAACGCTTCGGGGAAGCCCTCCGCGGCCGCGCCGAGGCGCTCCCGGGCGAACGCGCAGAGCCTGAGGGCGTCGTCCCCGAGCGTGCACCGCGCCGCCGGGCCGCCGATCACCACCCCGAGGCGCGCTCTCTCCCGTGACGCGGAGCGAGGCGTCGGCGCGGGCGCCGGTCCGGTGGGGTCCGTGGCCGGGCGCGTCGCGGTCACTCCCCGGCGGGCGAGCAGACCTTCGGCGTGCGCCAGGATGCGCGCCGCGTTGTCGTCTTCGGCGCCGAGGGCGTCGATTCGCACGTAGCCGTGAGCGGTCGCGAGGCGGTCGAACTCTCTCGCGTAGCCCTGGAGCCCCACCGGGTGCTCGTCGGCGCTGGGGCGCGCGTCGCGCGTCGCGATCCGCGCGAGCGCCACGTCGACGTCGAGCTCCATCAGGAAGGTCGCCGCGGCGGCGGGGAACGGCGCGAGCGAGGGATGGCCCGCGAGGTCCCACCCGAGCTGTGCGCGCGCTGCCGCCAGGTGCGTGTCGACGTGGCGATCGAACACCAGCACGTCGTGGCGCGCCGCGCCGGTCTCGATCTCGTCTCGCAGCGCGCGCAGCGAGTCCACCAGCTTGACCCCCCGCGATACCCGGAACGCCGCGAGGGGCGCGCCGGTCAGCGTCCGCCCGCCGAGCTCGTCCGCCAGCTCCAGGAACGGCCCCTGGCGGTACATTTTCAGCACCCGCACCGCGAAGCCCCGCTGGCCGAGCGAGGCGGCGAGGCGCCAGGCCTGCGTGGACTTCCCCGACCCGTCGGTGCCCGTCACCGTGAACACCACGGGCAGGGCAGACGCCGCCGCGGTCGCCGGCGCCGGGCCCGGCATGCGAAGCCGGGCCTCCAGGACCGGGTCGAGCCCCAGCGCCGCGCACCGCACGGCCTCCCTCGCCGCGGGGCCGCGCTCGCTCCAGTACGCCACCCACGCGTTGCGCCGCGCACCCGCGGTCCCGAGCCGCGCGCCCGGAGGCAGGAACCCGCTCCACGGCCCCAGCGCGCGCTCGCGGTCCACCACATACGAGCGCCGGGCGGGATCCGCGAAGGGCGCGTGCGGTGGCTCCGCCCCCAGCGAGGGGTCGTCCATCAGCGCGGCGAGGGCGCTGTCCCGGCCGGGGGGCGCGAACCGTACCCCGCGTGGCCAACGCAGCACCACGGCGCGCGCGAAGCCGGGCTGGTCGCGGGCGCCGTGCAGCACCACGTCGTCGACCCCGGCGTGCGCGAGGTCTGAGAGAATCGTCGAGAGGGGGCGGTCGTCGGCGTCGAGGTCGATGACGGTCGCCGGGCCGTCGCCGCCACCGAGCTCCGCGGCGAGCGCGCGCAGCTCACGGTCGCGCTGATCGCGGAGGGGGCCATCGATCTCCAGCGCTGCGGCGATGGCGGGCAGCGGGAGCGCCACCAGCGCGACGCGGGCCGGCCGGTCGGGGCGGGGCGCGAGGTTCTGCTGATGCGCCCCAAGGAGGGTGACCACGTCGAGCGCGTCGGCTACCACCAGCGCGCCTCGGGCGGGTCACGGAGCAGCAACGGGTTCAGGTACTCCACGGCCTTGGTGAGCCCCTCCATGCGACCCATCGTGGGGTCTTCGTGCTCGACCGCAAGCGTCCCGTCGTAGCCCGCGAGTCGGAGCTCGGTCAGCAGTGGCTTCCACGCGACGTCGCCCCAGCCCGGCACCCGGAACCGGAAGCCCCGGTCGCGGCGGTCCCACGGGCCGTGCGCGAGGAGGCCCGAGCGCGCGATGTGGTGCGCCACCCGCTCGCCGTCCTTGGCGTGGACGTGCAGCACCCGGTCGCCGAGCTCGGCCACGAAGACGACGGGGTCCATCCCCGCGAGCAGCAGGTTGGCGGGGTCGAGGTTGAACCCGAACGCGGGGTGGTGGTCGAGGAGCGCGAGCGCCCACTGGGCCGTCTCGAGGTTGTACGCGAACTGTCGCGGGTGGCACTCGTGGGCGAAGCGCACGCCCCGCCGCGCGAACTCGTCGAGCACCGGGCGCACCCTCTCGACGAACACCGGCGCCATCTTCTCGTAGCCCAGCGGGTCGGGCCACGGGAACCACCGGGAGTAGTCCTCGCAGCCCGTGAAGCCGCAGACGACCGGCACCTCCAGCGCCTCGGCGAGCGCGGCCGTCTGCCCGAGCCGCCGCGTCGCGTAGCGCACCTTCTCGTCCGCGTCGCCCGCGTGGATCGCGTCGGTGTCGCTCCCGTGCGGCCCGAGCAGGAGCTGTCCCTCCTGGTGGTTCGAGAGCGCCGAGATCGTGAGGCCCGCGTCGCGCACCGCCGCGCGCAGCTCGCGCCACCCTCCGGCGAGCGCCGCGTCGAGGTCCACGAAGGGGCTGCGCGCGTCCACCGGCAGCTCGATCGCCTCGAAGCCCAAGCGCGCCGCCGCGGCCAGCGCCTCGCGCAATGGCAGGTGGTAGAGCACCTGGGCGCAGACCCCGAGCTTCACGCCGCCCCCTCGCCGTCGGTCGGCGTGTCGAGCGGCACCCGGCGGCAGCGCGCCTCCTCGGTCGGGGCCTGCGGCGCGAGGCCCGCGAACAGGTACAGCAGCGGCGTGAGCGAGAAGCCATCGGGGATCGTTCCGTCCCGGATCATCGCGCGCACCGCCCCGTCGTCGAACCACGCCACCGCCTCGACCTCGTTGGGGTCGTGGGCGCGCGTGGGGTACGGCTCCTCCGCGACGTAGCAGTGGAACACCTGGTTGGTGGCCCCGTACGAGGGGTAGTAGCTCAGCGCGTGCGCGATGCGCCGGGCGCCGTACCCCGTCTCCTCCGCGAGCTCGCGCGCCGCCGCGGCGATGGGCTCCTCGCCGTCGTCCACCCCGCCGGACGGCAGCGCCCACACGTCGCGCGCCACGATGAAGCGCTGCTGCCGCACGAGCAGGGTGCGCGCCCCGTCGCGCAGCGCGATCACCACCGACGGTCGCAGGAAGTCGATCGTATGGTAGTCCGCCAGGGTCGCGTCCGGCCGTCGTACGTCCGCGCGCAAGACCCGGAAGTAGCCCGTCTCCAACACCGGCGCCGCGTGCTCGACCCGCCATCGTCCGCTCGTCATGCTCGCTCCTCCGACGACTCCGCGTCGAACTCCGTCGGCGGGCGTAGCGCACCCGCCACCAGGGCGTCGAGGTCCCCAAGGCCCAGCGGCAGCGGCAGGGCCGCCAGCGCCGCCCGCAGGCGCGCCGCGTCCTGCCCGACCGCGGCCTCGTAGGCCAGCGCCTCCGCCGCGCCCATCGCAGCCAGGAACCGGCTCACGCTCGCGGGCGCCGCGGGGGCGCGCCGTGGGTGCACCCCCTCCGCGTCCACCACCGCGGCCACCTCCACCACGAGCTCGCCCGGCAGCGTCGGGACCCAGCGCCCGCCCTCCGCGGCGTTGCGCACGTTGGCGAAGCCCGTGTACGGCGCGCCGCCGAGGCGCGCGGCCAGCATCGGCACGAGCGCGCGGTCGAACCACGGCGTCGGGCGCGCCGCGTCCTCGTCGCCGTCGACACCCGCGGCGAAGCGGGCGACCGTCCTCGCGGCGAGGGCCTCCAGCGCGAGGGCCCGCCCCGGCGTGCGCACGACGCCCAGCCGGGCGCCCGCGTCTCGCGCGAAGACCTCGTAGTAGTACCGCAGCGGCGCGGCGCCGAAGCCCGCCAGCGTGGGCCCATCCACCAACCTGCGGCCGTCGGCCGTCGCCGCCGCGCAGGCCAGCACGTCGTCGCCGCGCGCGCGCACGTCCCAGAACCAGCCGAGGTGGTTCAGGCCCGCGTAGGCGAAGGTCACGCCGTCGAGGTCCGCGCCCGCCGCGGCCGCGAGGCGCTCGAGGGTGAGCAGCGGGAGCTCGCAGACGCCGACCGCGTCGAGGCCCGCGTCCAGCAGCAGGCGCGTCGTGAGGCCGAGCGGCGCCACGAGGTTCCACACCGTCGCGTGCGGTGCGCCGGCGA
>CAIOSS010000688.1 GCA_903860995.1 uncultured delta proteobacterium
CCCACTGCGCTCCTGCGCCCCAGCCTGATACCCCCTGCGTCCCCGCGCGACCGCACCGTAGATGCGGGCGCGCGGCGCTACGGGCGCCATGGCCTGTCGCTTGCTGACCACTCCGCCGTCCCAACAGCGATGCGCCCGCCGCGTGCGGTGGGTGCGCCGCCAACCCCCGAATGGAGTGCAGCGATGGAAAAGCAGACGACCCGTGGTTCCAACGTCAACCTCGACGCCGACCGGCCCGCGCGGCCGCAATGGTGGAGCGACAAGCACACCTCCACGTGGGACCGCGTGAAGGAGGCCCTGCGCCGCGACTGGGAGCAGACCAAGAACGACTTCTCCTCGGAGTCGGGCGCCGACCTCAACCAGGGCGTCGGCGACACCGTGAAGCAGGCGACGGGCGCCGAGGCCCTCCCGCCCCCGGCGATGAAGACGCGCCCGGATGATCCCATGGACGCGGCGAAGCTCATCGAGAAGCAGATCAAGGCGCAGGGCAAGGTCCAGAAGACGATCGCCGAGGTGAAGACCGACGTGGCGGTCGAGCAGGTGCGGGCCCAGGGCAAGATCGCCAGCGAGAGCCAGACCGCCCAGGAGAAGATCACCAGCGAGCAGCGCAAGCTCGTCGAGCTGCGGCAGAAGGCCGGTGAGAAGATCGCCGACTGGAACCGCGTCGAGCCCGCGGTGCGCTACGGCTACGGCGCGCGGCTGCAGTACGTCGACGTCGTGGGCTGGGACGACCAGCTCGAGGGGCGCCTCAACCACGAGTGGACCCAGCTGCGCAACGGCACCACCTGGGAGGACGCGCGCCCGCACGTCCGCCGCGGCTGGGACGCCGCCACCCGCAACAGCATCGTCTGACCCTCCAATCCCCCCCCCACCGACCCCTGCGTGCGAAGCGCGCTGCGCCCTTGACGGAGCTTGGGGTCGTCGCGTAAGAGTCGCGCCCTTCCGTCGAGGCAGCAGGGCTCGGGTGTTCCAGCCACAGCTCCTCGAGACAACCTGGAGGATTCGACTATGTACGCCGTCATCAAGACCGGTGGTAAGCAGTACCGGGTAAGCCCCGGCGACCGGCTCCGCGTGGAGAAGCTGCCGGGTGATCGTGGCAGCACGATCTCCTTCGATCAGGTGCTCATGGTGGGTGGTGACACCATCCGCGTGGGCAAGCCCTCCGTCGAGGGCGTCAAGGTCAACGCCGAGATCGTCGCGCAAGATCGCGCGAAGAAGATCATCGTCTTCAAGATGAAGCGCAGGAAGAACTACCGGCGCAAGAACGGCCACCGGCAGCCGTTCACCGAGCTCCACATCACGGGCATCGAGGGCTAAAGCGCCATGGCACACAAAAAGGGTCAGGGGTCTTCTCGTAACGGCCGCACCAGCAACGCCCAGAACCGGGGCATCAAGGTCTGGGCGGGGCAGGACATCCGCGCGGGCGGCATCATCGTCCGCCAGGTGGGCAGCACCGTGCACGCCGGCAACAACGTCGGCACCGGCAAGGACTACACGCTCTTCGCCCTCATCGACGGCGTCGTGAAGTACGAGCGCACGAAGAACGATCGCAAGAAGGTCTCGGTCTACCCGGGCATCTCCAGCGACCAGTCCGCCGCCGCTCCCGCCGCCTGATCGCTCCGCGATCTCCCTCTCTCTCCCTCTTACTCCCCCCAAAAATCACCCGAAGTCGGCCCACGGCGACGAGCGCGTCACCGTCGGCGTCGACCCATTCCCCACCGGCCACTCCGCCAGCTCGGCCTCCGCGGCGCACGCCACGGTCGCCCGCAGCCCCGCGGCGTCGCCCTCCACCCGCACCACCCAGCGCGCCTCGTCGGGGTCGTGGGCCCACCACGTCGCGGCCCGCCCCGCGCCCACGGCCCGTCGCCACTGCGCCGTCGCCCGCGGGCCCGACCACACGCG